>NZ_JBEXGU010000091.1:0-31603 GCF_040607515.1 Streptosporangium sp. NPDC005286
CCGTGAGCCGTTTCGTGCCCACCCTCGGGCGTGTCTGCTCCCACGGATTCCAGAGCGGCAGGCTGAGGAAGCACCCGCCGGTGGGTCTGCGATCTTATGTTCAACGTAGCCATCAAAACGCACCTCCTTGAGCTGACGGCTAGGGCTGGTCAACGCGGGGCTTCAAAGCGCATCGCTGCACCTCAAGCCCCCTCCTTCAGGAGGGGGTCGTTGACCCGGTGGCCTCTCGTCGCAGCTTGGACACCTCTGCCGGACCGGCGCCGCCCCGTCCGGAGATGGCCCGGAGCAGGTGGTAACCCACCACCACCACGATGGTGCCGAGGGCGATGCCCTCCAGCGTGAAGTCCGAGCTGATCATATGCTTGACCGGGCCGATGGCGAGGATGATTCCCGCCCCGATCGGGACGAGGTTGACCGGGTCCGCGAAGTCGACCCGGTTCTCGATCCAGATCTTCGCGCCGAGCAGGCCGATCATGCCGTACAGGATGACGGTGATGCCGCCGAGCACGCCGCCCGGGGTGGCCGCGACCAGCTCGCCGAACTTCGGGCAGAGGCCGAACAGGATCGCGATGACGGCGGCGATGTAGTAGGCGGCCGTCGAGTAGACGCGGGTGGCGGCCATCACGCCGATGTTCTCGGCGTAGGTGGTGGTCGGGGAGCCGCCGAAGGTGCTGGCCACGACCGTGGCGGCGCCGTCGGCGATGACCGCCCGGCCCATGTACGGGTCGACGTCGGTCTTGGTCATCTCGCCGACGGCCTTGACGTGGCCGACGTTCTCGGCGACCAGCGCGATCACGGCGGGCAGGACCAGCAGTACGGCGGAGAACTTGAAGTCGGGGAAGTGCATGCTCGGCAGGCCGATCCAGTCGGCCTGGGCCACCTTGTCGAAGCTCACCCTCGGATGCGTGTTGATCGCACCGACGCTGGCGTTGAAGGCGGTGATTTCACCGAAGACCCTGTCGGCCCCCCAGGAGAGCACGAAACCGGTGATCAGGCCGAGGAGGATGCCGATCCTGCCGATGAAACCCTTGAAGAGCACGATGGCGACGAAGGTGACGATCATCGTGATCAGCGCCATCCACTGGTCCTGTGGCCAGTAGACGTCGGCGACGACGGGCGCCAGGCCGAAGCCGATCAGCATGACGACGGCGCCGGTGACGACCGGTGGGAAGACCCGGTTGATGACCTGCACGCCGAGGAAGTGGACGGCTACGCCCACCAGGGCCAGTACCAGTCCGGCGACGAGGATGGCGCCGGTGACGATCGCGTCGGTGGCGGGCGTGTCACCGCCCATGAGCGCCCGGATGGCGAGCACGCCTCCCACGAACGACGCGCTGGTCCCGAGGTAGCTGGGGACCTTCCCCTTCACGATGAGCAGGAACATGATCGTTCCGACGCCCGAGAACATGATGGCGACGTTGGGGTCGAGCCCCATCACCAACGGGAAGACGAACGTGGCACCGAACATCGCGACGACGTGCTGCGCCCCGAATCCGACCATCCGCGGCCAGGACAGCCGCTCGTCGGGTCTGACCACCTCTCCCGGGGCGAGTGTTCGGCCGTCGCCGTGTTTCGTCCAACCTGAAACCATCGAGCCCCACCTTTCACCGGGCCGTCGGTCGGTGGCCACCCCGCGGGCATCCCTCCGGCGAGTCCCTTACTACCGTTGCGGGCACATTAGGACTGAGTCCATGTGCGGACATCGTCATGATCTGCCAAATCTGAGCAGCTGACCAGTGAATGCCTCGCGCACCACCAGTGAGAACGCCCGGTGAAGGACACGGGGGACGGTGAAAGATATAGGTATGTGACATGGCCGGCAGCGCGGACGGCCCGTCGCGGCCCGGAAGAGCGGCCCGAGAGAGCGGCCGGAGGCAGGCGGACGGCCCGCCGGAGAGCAGGGCGGGGCCGGTGACGGGATCAGGCTCCGGCGGCGACCACCCGGATCTCGAAGCCGTCGCCGGTCACCACCTGGCCGTTGCGTATCTTGCAGGTCTTGCGGAGCTCGACCTCACCGTCCACCAGCACGTTGCCGTCGGCGATGAAGTGCTTGGCCTGGCCGCCCGTCTCGGTGACGCCACAGTACTTGAGCAGGTCACAGAGCGGGATGTAGTCGGTTTCCAGCTCGAAGGTCTCGTTCACGCCGAACAGCTTAGGTCCCGCGCGCTCCAGGACGCGGGTGCTCCTTCGGACGCCGGCTCCCGCGCACGTCCGGGACGCGGAGCACCGGTCTCAGATCCCCCTCATCCGCAGGACGTGCAGGGCCAGGGTGAGGTTCAGCCGCAGGTGGGCGTCCTCGGTGAAGCCGCCGAGCATGCGTTCCAGCTTGCCGATCCGGTAGCGCAGCGTGTTGTAGTGGAAGTGCAGCCTGCGCGCCGTCTCCGCCACGTTGAGGTTGGTCTCCAGCAGCACCTGCAGGGTGCGGCGCAGGTCGGCGTTCTCCGCGTCGTCGTCGGAGGCGAGCGGGCCGAGCGTCTCGCGGACGAAGGCGTGCAGCTCGGCGGTGTCGTTGACCAGGGAGAGCAACCGGTAGACGCCGAGCTGGTCGAAGTGCGCGACCGCGCCGTTGCCGTGGAGCTGGCGGCCCACCCGCGCGGCCTTCAGCGCCTGGCCGTACGCCTCGGGCAGCGCCTCGGCACCGACGGCGGTGCGGCTGGCGCCGGTGGAGAAGGTGGCGGGCAGGCACTCGGCGAAGGCCACGGCGGCGTCCTTGGCCAGGCGGCCCGCGTCGACCGCCGCGTCCACGATGGTGACGACCTCGTGGGAGAAGCCCGCCACCGCGCCACGCGCGTCGTGGCGGCGCATCGCGCCGGTCCAGCAGGTGACCAGCCGGTCCTGGGCGGCGCGTTCGTCGCCCTCCGGGTCGAGCTCGGCCACCAGCACGGTGACCGGGCGCTGCAGGTCCCAGCCGAAGGCCCTGGCCCGGGAGGAGACCCGCTCGGAGCCTCCCGCCCTGCCGGTGAGCACGTCGCGCAGGAAGTCGGCGCGGTACTTGCTCTCGACGGCGTTGACCGCCTCCTGCCGGGTCACCACCAGCGCGGCGACCGTGGCGGCACGTTCCAGAATGCCGACGTCGCTGTCACCGATCGAACCGACGGGGCCGCAGGCGACGATCCTGCCGTGGTGGTGGCCGCCCGCCACCACCGGCACCGAGGTGTGGCGGGAGTCGGGGGCGCCGCGCAGCGCGGCCACGTGCTCGGCCGGCCCGGCCGAGGCCAGCACGTGGCCCGTCCCGTCCAGCACCGCCACGCCCACGTCAAGCAGCCCCGCCACCTCGGCCGTCACCTCGCGCAGCCCGCCCCCGGCGAGCACCACCTGGACCAGCGCCCGGTGCGCCTCCTCCGCCCTGGCCAGCACGACGGCCTGGCGGTTGAGGATGTCGGTCAGCACCTGGTTGAGGATGTCGTCGAAACCGACGTCGTCGGGAAGCTGGATCAGCGGGAAGCCCAGCCGGTCGGCCTGCTCCACCATCTCCTCCGGCAACTCGTCGAGGTAGCGGCCGAGCTTGATGGCCAGCGCGGCCAGACCGCGCTCGTCGAGGTCGGCCACCAGCCTGCCGAGCGACTGGGGGGTGTTGCGCAGCGGGTAGCCGGTGGTGAGCAGCAGCTCGTGCGGCTTGACCCAGGCCAGGACGTCGGGCACCTCCATCACGTTGAGCCGCTGCACCACCCGGTCCAGGCCCCGCTCTCCCGCGATCAGCCGGGCTCCCGCCAGCGTCGAGACGCCGAGGACCTCGCCGACGGCGACTCCGTGAATGATCGTTCCGGTGCTCGCCGGCCGTACGGGAGGTTCCATGAGGCGATTGTGACCGATAGACCCGTCTGTCAGGAAGAGCCAACCTTTGGGCTGACTGTTGGCAGCTTTATCCGTACGGCCTGCGTCCACGCCCGTTCTACCGTACGGCTCAATGGATGGGGGAGTCCGTGAGCGAGCGAACCGCTGGAGAGAGCACCTTCACACCCACGGGGCCTGCCGAGGAGCGCTCATGAGCGTTGGAACGCGCCCGAAGGCGCGGCACGTGCACGTGCGGACACATGGCACCGGCGCGGCCAGCACGACCCTGCGCCAGGTACTGGAGGCGCCTCGCCGCCCGGCGCGGGTGCTGGCGGCCTTCCCCGCCGGCGTCTACCTTGAGGTACGCACCGAGCTGGAACCGCAGGTCATCGCGGTGGTGACCGGGCAGGCCACCCGCCTGCCCAACGCCATGGTGGTCACCGACCCGATGCCTCAGGTCGCGGTGGGTGACGAGGCGTGCGTCGGCGACGGCTCGATCGACGTCGGGCGGCTCAGCCTGCGGGCCCATCGCTGGTGGAACCCGGCCCCGCCACTCGGCACCGTGAAGGTGGCGGAGCTGATCCGCTCGCTGCCCGCGATGGCCGAGCTGTGCGAGCGGTCTCCGAGGCGGTCGGGGCTGGAGGGCAACGGCGCCGCCGGCCTGCTGGCCCAGGGGTGCGCCGAGGGCTCGCTGCTGAAAAGCGTCGTGGCCGCCGAGCAGCTGGTCGGTCTGGGCCCCGGGCTCACGCCGAGCGGTGACGACGTGCTCGCGGGACTGCTGGTCGCGCTGCGCCACCTGGGCGGCGCGACGGGGGCCGGCCGTGCCGTCTGGCTGGCCGACTGGCTGGCCGCCGCCGTCACCTTCGACGTACGGGGCAGGACCACCCCCATCTCGGCGGCGCTGCTGCACTGTGCCGCCAGGGGCGAGGGCAGCGGCGAGGTCCTGGCCGTGCTGCGGGGCCTGGCGGGGCGGCAGTCCCTGGAGCCGGCGCTCCGCCGCCTGCTCCAGCTGGGTCACACCTCAGGGGCCGACCTGGCATGGGGGCTGCGCATCGGGCTCGCGGCGGTGATCGATCTGGAAGGCAGGGGCAATTGAGCACTGATGTGGTCCGGGTGCGCACCGGGGTCTACCACGACTCCGTGAGCCTGATGCGGGTCAGCCGGACGGCGGCCGCGCTTCCCGGCGTGCAGGTCGCGGTGGTGGCGATGGCCACGGAACTCAACCTCGGGATCGCCGCCGAGCTGGGGTTCGACCTCCCCAAGGCCGGTCCCGCCGACCTGCTGATCGCGCTGCGCGGCGGCGAGGCGGACGCCCTGGAGGCCGCCCTCGCGGAGTTGGACGGGTTGCTGGCGGGACTCTCCACCCCGCCGGCCGGCGGCGGCGCCGAGCACCCCCCGCACACGGTCCGTGCCGCGGCCCGCGAACACGCCGCCACGCTGGCCCTGGTCTCGGTACCCGGGCCGTACGCGTTCGCCGAGGCGCTGGACGCGGTCGAGGCCGGCCTGTCTGTGATGATCTTCAGCGACAACGTGCCGGTCGAGCAGGAGGTACTGCTCAAGCGACGCGCCGCCGAGCTCGGCGTGCTGGTCATGGGCCCGGACTGCGGCACCGCGGTGATCGGCGGAGCCGGTCTCGGATTCGCGAACGTCCTGCGGCCGGGCCCGGTCGGTCTGGTGGCCGCCTCGGGGACCGGTGCGCAGCAGGTGGCCTGCCTGCTGGACCACGCGGGAGTGGGGGTCTCCCACGTGCTGGGCGTGGGCGGCCGTGACCTGTCCGCGGACGTGGGTGGGCTGTCCACCCTGCGCGCCCTGGAGGCCCTCGACGCCGACCCCGCGACCGAGCTGATCGTCCTGATCTCCAAGCCTCCCGCACCCGAGGTCGCGCGGGCCGTCGCCGAGACCGTCGCGAAGCTCGACACTCCGGTCGTGACCGCCCTGCTCGGCCCCGGCCAGGACGACCTGACCACGGCGACCGAGACCGTCCTGCGCGCCCTCGGCGCCCCGGTCCCCGCCTGGCCGTCCTGGCCCGCCCCCGGCACGGCGCGGGAGCACGCGGGAGGTCTGCGCGGCATCTACTCGGGTGGGACGCTCTGCGTGGAGGCGCGGCTGATCACCGGAAGCGGGGAGTTCACCGACTTCGGCGACGACGCCTACACGGTCGGCCGGGCCCACCCGATGATCGACCCGACGCTCCGCCTGGAGGCCCTGGCCGAGGTGCCGCCGGGCGAGGTCGTCCTGATCGACGTGGTCCTCGGCCACGGCGCCGACCCCGATCCCGCCGCGACGCTCGCGCCCGTGGTCGCCGGGGCCACCGCGAGAGGTGTCACGGTGATCGTCGCGTTGGTCGGCTCCGAGGGCGACCCGCAGGGACTGAACGCGCAGGCCGAGGCCCTGAACGCGGCGGGCGCCGCGGTGTTCACCTCCAACGCCCAAGCCGCGGGACACGCCGCCGAGGTCGCCGCCGGGAACGCTCGTTGACCGCCGTCGGACGCCGGGGAGCGGCTGCCCTCTCCCCGGACGTCACCGTTCTTCGCTCAGGAGTTCACCCATGACGCTGACCATGCTTTCCGGCGAGCCGGAAGTGATCACGGTGGGGGCCGGCGTGCTCGGCGAGGCGCTGGACGCCCAGGCCGTCCCCCGGACGCGGGTGGACTGGCGCCCGCCGATGCCCGGCACCGAGGCCGACCTGGCCCGGGTGCTGGCCGACCCGCGCAGGGGCCGCGCCAACGAGACGGCGGTGGGCCGCCTGGTCTCCGCCCGGCCGCAGCTCGTCGGGGTGCGTCCCGCGCACGAGGTACTCGACCTGCCGGAGGGCACGTTCCTGCACGCGGGACCGCCGATCGAGTGGGAACGGGCGTCGGGTCCGATGCGGGGCGCGCTCATCGGGGCGATGCTGCTGGAGGGGCTGGCCGCCGACGCCGCCGACGCCGAGGAGCGGCTGGCCCGCGGGCAGGCGCGGCTGGACTCCTGCCACCACCACCGGACCGTCGGGCCGATGGCGGGCGTGGTCACCCCGTCGATGTGGATGTTCGAGGTCCGTGACGCCGAACACGGCGGCACCGCCTACTGCTCGCTCAACGAGGGGCTGGGCAAGGTGCTGCGCTACGGCGCGTACGGCCCGGAGGTGCTGAGGCGACTGCGCTGGATGGCCGAGGTGCTCGGCCCCGTGCTCCAGGCCACCCTGGAGCGGAGCGGTCCGCTGGACCTGCGGGCGCTGACCGCGCAGGCCCTGCAGATGGGCGACGAGCTGCACAACCGCAACCGCGCCGCCACCTCGCTGCTGGTCCGCGAGCTGGCTCCCGAGGTGGTGGAGGCCGCTCCCGGCCACGCCGCCGAGGTGCTCCGCTTCATCAACGGCAACGACCACTTCTTCCTCAACGCGGGCATGGCCGCGTGCAAGGTCAGCGCGGACGCCGCGCGGAACGTCCCCGGCTCCACGATGATCGTCGCGATGGCACGCAACGGCACGGACTTCGGGGTCCAGGTCTCCGGGCTGGGCGATCGCTGGTTCACCGGCCCCGCGGGCGTGCCGGACGGTCTCTACCTCGGCGCGTACGGTCCGGACGACGCCAATCCCGACATCGGCGACTCCACGATCACCGAGACGGCCGGCCTGGGGGGCTTCGCGATGGCCGCGGCCCCGGCGATCGTGCGGTTCGTCGGTGGCGACGTCTCGGACGCGACGGCGGCCACCCGTTCCATGTACGAGATCACCCTGGCCGAGCATCCCGCGTACCAGATCCCGGGGCTGGACTTCCGGGGCACGCCGGTCGGCGTCGATGTCACGCTGGTCGCCAGGACGGGCCTGCTGCCCACCGTGAACACCGGTATCGCCGGCCGGGTCGCGGGGACCGGACAGGTCGGCGCGGGTCTGGTCAGCCCGCCCGCCTCGGCTTTCACCACGGCGCTGGCCGCGCTGGCCGAGGCGGCCGATCATGGAAACGGATCGGTTTAGCGCGATCCCTTGGCTATTGAGAACGGGCGAAGCTGACAATTCACCCGCTCGCCGGTAGCATTCGGCGACGTCAGGGCGCGGACACAAGTTCAGTGATCCGAAGAACACCGATCACTGACAAATGCCGTCACGCGCTTTCTCCGTATGCCAACTTCCATTACCGAATGACATCCCGATATCGTGTCCAGCCTTACAAAAAGGGCTGGTTGTGGGGAACGGGGTACGATGACCGATCGCTTGCTCGGGAGAAACCCCCAGGGGCCTGAGGGTGGCGATTCCGCCGGAGCCACACCGGAGGGCCAGGGCAGGCTGGTGGGCAGGCGCTACCGCCTGGTGTCTCCGGTGGGCCGTGGTGGGATGGGCATGGTGTGGCACGCCCACGACGTCCTGCTCGACCGGGACGTCGCGGTCAAGGAGCTGATCCTCCCCTACGGGCTCGACCACGCGGGCAAGCAGGGGGCGCACCGGCGGATGCTCCGCGAGGCCCGCTCGGCGGCCCGGCTCAGCCACCCCGGCATCGTCACGGTCCACGATGTCGTCGAGGAGGACGGCCGCCCCTGGATCGTGATGGAGCTGGTCCGCGCCTGGTCGCTTGAGCAGGCCGTACGGCAGAGCGGACCGCTGCCCGTGGTCCAGGCCGCCGAGATCGGCATCCGGGTGCTCGACGCGCTCCGCCACGCCCACGCCGCCGGGATCATGCACCGCGACGTCAAACCCGGCAACGTGTTGCTGACCTCCGACCGGGTGGTGCTCACCGACTTCGGCATCGCCGCGATAGAGGGCGACGTCACGATCACCCAGACCGGCCTGCTGATGGGCTCCCCCGCCTACATCCCGCCGGAGCGGCTGTCGGGCCGGCAGGTCACTCAATCCTCCGACCTGTGGTCCTTCGGTGCCACGCTCTACGCGGCGGTCGAGGGCCGGCCCCCCTACGAGGGCCCTGACGCGGTGGCCGTGCTCGGCGCGATCCTCACCCAGGAGCCCAACCGCCCCCAGCGAGCCGGCGCCCTGATCACCGTCATCGAGGGCCTGCTCCGCAAGAACCCCGCCGACCGGATGAGCGCCGCCCAGGTGTCGGATCTACTGGACCGGGTGCTGCGCAGCCACGGCTCCAGCACCCCGAGCCGCACGCCCAGCCCGGCGCCCTCGTCGATGCCGGTCCCCGGCGACTCCATGCCGATGCACCTGATGCCCCCGCTGGACGTGCCGTCGGGGCCGATGCCCTCCCGGATCATCGAGACGCCCTCCGGCCCGATCCGGGTGCCCTACGACGCCACCGCCGACTCCTCGGGCGGTCACGCGCTCCCCTACGACGCACTCGCCGGCCCGAGCGGGGGCCACCGCGCGGACCTGCTCTCCCTCCCCGGGCACCCCTCAGCTCCCAGGTCCGCGCAGACCGGCGGGCACCAGCGCGGGTACGACGCGCTGCGCATCCCGGCGACCGGACCTGACGGCAACCCGTTCGACGCGCTGACCAGCTTCTCCGGCGACCTTCCCGGCGTCCCGCCGTCCGCACCACCGCGCGATGGGCGGAGCGGGGCCGCCCCCTGGCCGATCCCGGGGCCCACCCCGGCCCCGCAGGAGCAGGCCCCCTCCGACGCCGTACGGAACTCCCAGGCCCTGACCTCACCCGGCAGGGTAGGGACACGCGCGGGCACGCGCCGCGCTCCGGAGCGCGAGGGCGGCCGGTCGCGCGGCAGCGGCCCCGACAGCCGGCTGCTGATGCTCGGCGGGGGCGGTGTGCTGGCCATCGTGGTCGCCGGGCTCATCGTCTTCCTGATCGGCGACGACTCCGGCACCGCGAACCCCACGGGCCCCTCGGCGGCGATCTCCGCGCCCGCCGACCCGGGGACGTCCTCCGGGGCCGACGAGGAGATCCCCGACGGCTTCAAGTCGGCGAGCGCCGCCGGGGTCTCCGGCGCGGTGCCCGGCGACTGGACCGTGAAGGCCGGCCCCAAGGGAACCGTCACCTTCTCCGGGCCGAAGGGCGGCGGGCAGAACATCGTCGTCGTCGAGGTACCGGTCGAGGACCCGGTGACGGCGCTCGGCAAGGCGAGCAAGAAGGGCCTGGACGAGTACACCGAGGTAGGCGTGACGGTGGTGAACTATCGCTCGTGGAAGGCCGCGGACTGGGAGTACACCTACGTCCAGCCCAACGGCGTCCCGATGCACGGGCTGACGCGCTACGTCGCCGTCAACGGCCAGACCGCCTACCAGATCACGTTCAGGGTGCAGGATCTCGACTGGGAGAAGAACTCGGAGATCCTGGGCACCTTCTTCGCCACCTTCACCTCCGCCGACTGAGCCTGTCCGCGAGCACGACTTCCTGGTCCGGTCACGAGTGATGACAGACTTCACTCGTGACCGCCGACACCACGCCCCCCGACATCTCCGGTGCCCGCAGTGACGGCGGTGAGCGGGTCGCCACGGTGCAGCGGCGGACGCTCGCCGTCCTCTCCGCCGCCCAGATCAGCGGCGGGATCGGCGTCGCCGCGGGACTCGCCTTCAGTTCGGTGACCGTGAAGGAGCTCTCCGGCTCCACGACGCTCAGCGGGCTGGCCGGGACCGCGACGGTGCTGGGCGCCGCGCTGCTGGCGCTGCCCACCGCCAGATCGTCCGGCCGGGGTGGCCGGCGGGCCGGGCTCACCCTGGCCTACGGGTGCGCCCTGCTCGGCTGCCTGGTCTCGCTGCTCGCCCTCACCATGGGTTCGTGGCCGCTGCTGCTGGCCGGGCTGGTGCTGTTCGGCGCGGCCAGCGCGGGCAACCTGGCCTCCCGCTACGCCGCGACCGACCTGTCGGCGCCGGGGCACTCGGCCCGGCACCTGTCGCTGGTGGTGTGGGCCACCACCATCGGGGCGGTCACCGGCCCGAACCTGGCGGGGCCCGCCGAGCGGTTCAGGGCCGGGTTCGGCCTGGCAGCGGGTAGCGGCCCGTTCGTCCTCGCCCTGCTGAGCTTCGCGATCACCCTCGGCGTCATCCTCCTCGCCCTGCGCCCGGACCCCCTGCTTCTGGCCCGCTCCGCGTCCCTGCCCCCGGACACCGTTCCGGACGGCACCGCCCTGGACGGCACGGTCCCGGAGGCCGCGTCACCCGCCCCCGGGGAGCGGAGCACGACGCCGCACGGCTCCGGCTCCACTCCCCCCTCGGTCCCGGCCGCAGCCTCGGGGAAGGGCGGGGGCACGTTCCGCGCCGCCTGGCGGGTACTGCGTGAGACCCCCCTGGCGGGGCGCGCGCTGGCCGCGATCGCGGTCAGCCACACCGCCATGGTGTCGATCATGTCGATGACCCCGGTCCACCTGGACCACGGCGGCTCGACGTACACGGTCATCGGTGTCGTGATCAGCCTGCACATCGCGGGAATGTACGTGCTGTCCCCCGTGGTCGGCTGGCTGGCCGACCGGGCCGGACGGACACCGGTGCTGGTGCTGGGGATGGGCCTGCTGCTGACCTCCGCCGTCCTCGTGGGCGGGGCCGGGGCGCACGACGTCACGCGGATCAGCGCCGGGCTGATCCTGCTCGGCCTCGGCTGGTCCTGCGGGCTGATCGCCGGCTCGGCGATGCTCAGCGAGGCGGTGCCGCTGGCACACCGCACCTCCGTGCAGGGCCTGTCGGACCTGCTGACGAACCTCTGCGGCGCGACCGGAACCGTGGCCGCCGGGGTGATCGTCGGCGCTCTTTCCTACGGCGCGCTCGGCGTGGCCGTCGGGGTCATGGTGACGATCACCGGCGCCTGGCTGGTCCTGAGCAGGAACTGACCCGCCGGGATCCGGGGCTCCTGGCCGCTCATGCCCGCCGGGCGGAGCTCACTTGGCGTCGGCGTAGCACCACACCTGGACCGCCTGCATCGGGAAGCGGACGGGAGTCGAGCCGAACAGCAGCCGGCTCGCCTCCTCCGCCGCCCTGCCGACCGCCGCGACGACCTCGTCGGCCTGCTCGGCCGGGCAGTGCACCATCACCTCGTCGTGCTGGAAGAACACCAGCCTGGCCGGGTCGGGCAGCAGGCCGCGCAGCACCGCCATCAGCGCGAGCGCCCACTCGGCCGCGGTCGCCTGGACCACGAAGTTTCTGGTGAACCGGCCGCGGTCGCGGGCCGCGCGGCCTCCCTCGGGCCCCGAGACCAGCTTTCGCCAGCCGGCCGAGGGCGGCGGCGAGGTGCGGCCCAGCCAGGAACGGACCACCTTGCCCTCCTCCCCCGCGCGGGCGGCGTCCTCCACGAACTGGTAGGCGCGGGGAAAGCGCTGGCGCATCACGGCCAGCAGCTTGGGCGCGTCTCCGCTGGTGCCCCCGTACATCGCCGACAGCATGGCGATCTTGGCGTTGTCGCGCTCGCCGCCGAACGCCTGCGCCAGCGCCTGGTAGAGGTCGATCTGCCCGGCCGCCTTGGCCAGGCCGCCGTCCCCGGCCATGGCGGCCAGCACCCGCGGTTCCAGCTGGGCCGCGTCGGCGACGACCAGCGCCCAGCCGTCGTCGGCCACGATGACCTTGCGCATCAGCTTGTGGATCTGCAGGGCGCCGCCGCCGTTGGTCGCCCAACGGCCCGTCACCACGCCGCCCACCACGTACTCGGGCCGGAAGCGGTGGCCTCGGACCCACTGGTCGGCCCAGGCCCAGCCGTGGAAGCTGTAGAACCTGGCCATCTCCTTGTAGGCGAGCAGGGGCGCGACACCGGGGTGGTCGACCTGCCTGATGTCGTGGGCCCTGGTGGAGGAGACGGGCACGCCCGCCGCCTTGAACGCCCTGACGATCTGCTGCGGGGAGTCGGGGTTGAACGGGGTGCCGAAGGCCGCCGCCACCTGGTCGGCCAGGGCCTGGAGCTTGGCGGGCCGCATGCCGTGCACCGGGCGCGGGCCGAGCAGGTCCGTCAGCAGCTCGTCGTGCACGTCCTCGCGCCAGGGCATGCCCTCGGCGGCCATCTCCGCGGCGATCAGCGCCCCGGCCGACTCCGCGGCGACCAGCAGCCGGAACCGCCGCGGGTCCGCGGTGGCCTCGATGCGCCGCAGCTGGTCGGCGTGGACCTCGGCGACCAGGTCCGCGTCGGGGGCCGGCGCCTCCTCCTCGAAAAGGGTGGCCTGCCGCGCCTGGGGCCCCTGATGGTCGTCCGGCACGGGGAGGCCGTGCAGCCTGGCGTGGGCGGCCCTGGCCGAGCGGGGCTCGCCGAACCGTCCCTCGTGGGCCAGGAGCAGGCTCTCGGTCAGCGCCAGGTCGTGGCAGCGCGCCAGCCGCACGCCGGCGGCGAGCAGCGCGGGATAGACCTCCCGCGTGTCGGCCCAGACCCAGCGTGGCTGCCGGGCCTCCAGCTCGCGGACCGCCGAGACCAGATCGGCGACGGCCACGGCGGACTCGCCGTCCACGCGCAGAACGCCCCCACCGCCGGGGGCGGCCGCGACTGACACGTTCATACGCCAACAGTGCCACGCCGATACGACATTCCGGCCGGGTCAGCCGAGCGGTATGACGATCTCGTCCTCGAGCGGGGGCTCGATCTCCTGCGGCAGGCAGCCGGTGGCGGCGAAGCAGCGGATCCGTAAGACCTCGGGCGTCACCGAGACGTGCAGGAAGCTCTTGAAGAACGGCGGGGTGTCCCAGTCCGACAGCTCCGACAGGTAGCGGTGGAAGATCCTGCCCACCGGAAGCCGGAACGGCATCGGCCAGCCGCCGAGGATCCGGGCCGCCCATCTCATCCGCCGGGTGATCGGCACGGCCGGGATGTCCCGTACCGGGGTGTTGCCGATCTGCCGGGACATCAGCGCCGCGCTCTCGTCCGGCGTGAGGTAGAGCCACCGCATGCGCAGCCGGTCGCTGTAGAGCCTGCTGTAGAACGACAACGAGTCACCGCGGAGCGGGTAGCACCTGTAGTCGTCCTCGTGCAGGCCGCCGACGGTGACCCTGGGGATGGTGTGGGTGGCGTGCATGAAGGCCCCCGAGCCGCCCGCCACGATGTACTGGATGGTCCGCTCCCCGACCTTGATCGGAAAGCGCTGGTAGTTGTGCACGTCGCCGCCTATCGCCGCGACGTAGTTGTGCGCGGGGTCGGTGACGATGTCGTCGACGGTGCCGCCCCCGGCCAGCTTCGACGGCTTGTAGTCGTTGCGGGTGTAGATGGGCTTTCCGGTGATCAGCACCTTGGGCCGGGGATCGCGGGAGACCTCGCGCAGCCAGTCGGCCTGCTCGGAGTCGATGTCGCCGCGAATGCCGGTGTCCACGCCGACGATGAGCAGCCCGGGGGTCTCCATCGCCCAGTAGGGGGCCGGCTGCACGGCCTGCTGCTCGGGTCCTGACCGCCGCTCGCGCGCCCTGGCCAGCCGGGCCTCGTCGATCTTCTCGGGCCTGCGCCAGAGCAGGCCGCGCAGCCCGGAGGGCGAAAGCCCGCCCCCCTCGCCCTCCACCTCCAGCGACGGGGCGTCGCAGAAGACGCGCATGAAGCCGCCGAGCCCGTCGTACCAGTCGTGATTGCCGGGGATCGCGTAGATCGGCGCCCGGTAGTCCTGGTAGGGGCGGAAGAACTTGTCCTCGTACTCGTTCCCCGAGCCTGTGGGGTAGATCACGTCACTGGCGACGACCGCGAAGGCGGTGTCCTCGCCGATCCTGAGCATGCCCGGCACCACGGCGTACTGCGAGGAGTCGCCCTCCCCGGTGTCACCGAGGACCAGGAAGGAGAACTCGGGACCGACGTCCATCGGGATGCGGAAGGAGGGGTCGGCACCCCGGGCCCGCTGGGACGCCGCCCAGCGCGCCCGCACCTGCCCCGACGGGTCTCCGAACAGGGCCGCGAGGACCTCGTTCCTGGAGCGCCAGACCGTACGCACATCGAGCCAGGAGAAGGGTTTCCGGCTGGGCAGCAGGTCCTCGAAGGTCCCCCTGCGCGTGCAGGACCAGCCCGCGCCCTCCTTGGACACCCGGGAGGAGACCTCACGCCCGCGCTGCGCCGCCCGTCCGACATCGACCATGACCATATCTTGGCAATGATCTTAAGGAGTCGCACCCGGATCGCAGGCAATAAAGGAGGACGATCCACATCAGAAGCGGCTGAACCGGAAATCGTCAGGGAGATTCCGGCGGCGGCCGGCGCCAGAGCCGGCACCGCCCCGCCAAAGGCGAGCAGGCGCGAGGTCGTCCCGCGGACTGGAGCGCTCCCCCACCTCGCCATGACCCCGGCCAGGTGCGTGGTTCCCCGGCGGTTCCCGCTCGCCCCTTTCCACCGGAACCCGCCACGGACCCGCCGGGAGAGCGGCTCATCCCGCGCCGATCTCTGGAATACAGTTCCACCGTGTACGCCTACTGGGAGACCGTTCCGACCAGGTGGAAGGACAACGACGTCTACGGCCACGTCAACAACGCCGTCCACTACTCGATGATGGACACCGTGATCAACACCTGGCTGATCAGGAGCGCGGGCCTGGACATCCACGACGGCGACGCCATCGGCCTGTGCGTCGAGTCGCACTGCGTCTACAAGGCGTCGGTCTCCTTCCCCGAACCCGTCCGGGTCGGGCTGCGGATCGGGCACCTGGGCCGTTCCAGCGTCCGCTACGAGCTCGGACTGTTCCGTGAGGACGGCGAGACAGTCGTGGCCGAGGGCCACTTCGTCCACGTGTTCGTCGACCGGCAGACCCGGCGGCCCGCCGGGATCCCCGGGCCGCTCCGCGAGGCCATGGAGAAACTGGTGGTCACCGGTTGACCTCCCCTCGCCCATCGGAAGCCGGAAATCGGAAACCGGAAGGCGACTCCGGGAGACCCGCCGGAGAGACGGGCCTCAGGAGACGGGCTTCTCCGGGGCGACCAGGACGCCCGGGTTGAGGATGCCCTCGGGGTCGAGCCGGTCCTTGATCCCGCGCAGGATCTCCACCCCCAGATCGCCGATCTCGACCGCGTGGGCCTCCCGGTGGTCGCGGCCGACGCCGTGGTGGTGCGAGATGGTGCCCCCGGCCGTGACGATCGCCTCGTTGACCGACCGCTTGGCCGTCTCCCACTGCCCGACGGGGTCGTCGGTCTGCGCCGTGACGACCGTGAAGTAGAGGGAGGCGCCGGTGCCGTACACGTGGGAGATGTGGCACATCACCAGCGGTGAGCCGAGCGAGGCGTGCAGCGAGAGCCGCACGGCCTCGTACAGGCGGGGCAGGTTGGACCAGAATCCGGCGGTCTCCAGTGTCTCGACGGTCGCCCCTGCGGCGAGCAGCGAGTCGCGCAGGTAGGGCGCGGAGTAGCGTCCGTGGGCCCACGACTCGCCGGGGTCGGGGCCGAGATAGACGCCGCCGAGCCCGGACGCCACGGCGGCGACCCGTTCCCGCAGGGCAGGCACCTCCGAGAAGCCCTCGTACCCGGCGACGGCCAGGCAGCCCGCGTCGGCGGACAGCGCGCCGATCTCGCGCGGCCTGGCCAGCCCGATCATCGTCTCGGTCTCGTCGGACAGGCGCAGCACCGTGGGCAGGGCACCCTCCTGGGCCAGGCACCGCAGCGCGGCCGAGCCCGCCGCGAACGACTCGAACCGCCATCCCTCGTAGACACGCTCGGCGGGCGCCGGCCGGACGCGGAGTCTCAGGGAGGTGATCACGCCGAAGGCCCCCTCCGACCCGAGGATCACCTGGCGCAGGTCGGGCCCGGCCGCCGAGGCGGGCGCCCGGCCCAGGTCGAGGGTGCCCCGCGGGGTCGCCACGGTCATGCCGACGACCATGTCGTCGAAGCGGCCGTAGCCGGCCGAGGCCTGGCCGCTGGAGCGGGCGGCGGCGAAACCGCCCAGCGTGGCGTACTCGAACGACTGCGGGAAGTGTCCTAGGGTGAGCCCGTGCCCAGCCAGAAGCTGCTCGGCCTGCGGGGCGCGCAGCCCCGGTTCCATCTCGGCGACCATCGACTCGCGGTCGACGGCGACCAGCCGGTTCAGCCGGGCCAGATCCAGCGCGACGACACCGGCGAAGCCCTGCCTGGTCGCGACCAGGCCGCCGACCACGGAGGTGCCGCCGCCGAACGGGACCACCGCGACCCGGTGCGCGGCACAGGTCGCCAGGACCGCCAGCACCTCATCGTGGGAGCCGGGCAGCACCACGGCGTCGGGCGCGTCGGAGCCGTCTCCGGCGCGCATGCGCAGCAGGTCGGGGGTGGACTTGCCGCGGGTGTGCCGGAGGCGGGCGTCGTCGTCGAAGCGCACGTGGTCGGCGCCGACGACATCGCGCAACGCGGTGAGAGCCAGCGGGGACAGGGCCACGGCGGGCAGGCGCACCTCGCCGAAGTCGGCGGCCCGGTCCCGCGGCGGGCGCACGCCCAGCATCTCGTGGAGCAGCTTGCGAATCGGTTCCGGCAGGTCGGCGGCCTTGGCGGGATCCCCCCAGCCGGACCAGAGCATGGGTTCCGTGGCACTCGTCGGTTTTTCCACCCCTACACTGTGACATATGACGTCCATCCGTCACAACGTGGCCGCGGAGAGCGGCGACCAGATCCTCGACGCCGCCCGCGAGGTGGTCCTCGCGGTGGGGGTGCGGCGGGCCACGCTCACCGACGTGGCCCGCCGGGCCGGGGTGTCCCGCATGACGATCTACCGCCACTGGCCCGACATGCGCAGTCTCGTCGCCGACCTGATGACTCGCGAGTGGGTGCGCGTCGCCGGCCGGTTCGCCACCGAGGACCCGGTCACCGCGGCGGTGGCGGTGGTGCGGGCGCTGCGCGACCACCCGCTCTGGCGGAAGATCGTCGAGGTCGACCCCGAGCTGCTCCTGCCCTACCTGCTGGATCGCCGGGGCTCAAGCCATGAGGCCATGCTGGGCCTCGTCGAGTCGGCGATCATCGCAGGACAGGGCCTCGGCACCGTGCGCCCCGGTGACGCGGCGAGACTGGCCAGGGGCGTGCTGCTGACGGCCCAGTCGTTCCTGCTCTCCGGCCCCACCATGCTGAACCCGCTCACCAGGGACGATCTGGACGCCGAGCTCGCCACGCTCCTGGAAAGGTACCTACGACGGTGAAATCGTCTCTCAACGCCGCCCGCCGCGCCCGCGAGCTCGCCGAGGTCCGCGACCTCGTGGTGGACGTGCTGGTGGTGGGGCTGGGCGCGACCGGTGCCGGGGCGGCGCTCGACGCGGCCTCCCGAGGTCTCTCCGTGGCCGCGATCGACGCCCACGACCTGGCGTTCGGGACCTCCAGGTGGAGTTCCAAGATGATCCATGGCGGGCTCCGCTATCTGGCCAGGGGGCAGGTCGGGGTGGCGTACGAGAGCGCGGTGGAGCGTGGCCACCTGCTCGGCCGCACCGCGCCGCACCTGGTCAGGGCGCAGCCCTACCTGCTGCCGCTGGTCCCCGCGGTCTCCCGCCGCCAGGCGGCGCTGGTGATGACCGGGTACCGGCTCGGCGAGGGGCTGCGGATCGCGGCGGGCACGCCCCGCCACCTCCTTCCCGGCCCCTTGCGCATCTCCGCCGAGCAGGCGCTCGCCCTCGCCTCCCCGCTGGGTTCGCGCGGGCTGCGCGGCGCCCTGCTGTCGTGGGACGGGCGGCTGACCGACGACGCCCGCCTGGTGGTCTCCGTGGCCAGGACCGCCGCCCGCTGGGGGGCGAGGGTGCTGACGCGCTGCCGGGCGCTGGAGGTGTCCGGCGAGGGCGCGCTGGTCCGCGACGAGCTCGGCGGGGACACCTTCACGATCCGGGCCAGAACGGTGGTCAACGCCACCGGGGTCTGGGCCGCCGGGCTCCACCCGGACATCCGGATGCGCCCCTCGCGCGGCACCCATCTGGTACTGCGACCCGAGACGCTGCCGGGTCTGGCCGCGGGGCTGCACATCCCGATCCCCGGCGAGAGCAACCGGTTCGCACTGGTGCTCCCCCAGTCCGACGGGCGGATCTACGTCGGTCTCACCGACGAGCCGGTGGACGGTCCCGTCCCGGATGTCCCGCAGGCACCGGAGGAGGACGTGACCTTCCTGCTCTCCGTCCTGAACTCCGTGCTCGAGGAGCCGGTACGGCGTGCGGACGTCGCCGGCACCTACGCGGGTCTGCGGCCGCTGCTCGCCGCCGACGGCCGCACCGCCGACCTGTCCAGGAAGCACGCGCTACTGGCCACGCCGGACGGAATGGTGACGGTGGTGGGCGGCAAGCTGACCACATACCGGCGGATGGCCGAGGACGCGGTCGACCGGGCCGTGTCGCTCGGCGGCCTCAAGGCGGGCCGGAGCCGCACCGCGAGCCTGCCCCTCGTCGGGGCCGTCCGGCCGGACGGCTGGAGCGGCAAGGGTACGGACCGGCTCCTGGAGCGGTACGGGAGCGAGGCGGGCGCCGTGCGGGCGCTGATGGCCCGCGAGCCCTGGCTGGCCGAGGCGGGCCCGACCGGGGTCACGGGGGCCGAGCTCGTCTGGGCGGTCAGGCACGAGGGTGCCCTGGACGTGGACGACCTCCTCGACCGGCGGACCAGGATCGGCCTCGTCCCCGCCGACCGTGAGGCCGCCCTCCCGCTGGCGCGCGCGGCACTGGCCCACTGACACCACTGACAGCACTGACACCGCCGGCGCGCTTTTACCCGCCTATGATCCTTCTCCCCCTGCGCCCTCCCTGATCCGGCTGTTAGGTTAGTCTTGCCTAACTCGGAGCGAGGAGAGAGTGTGATCACGGGCTGCGGCGCGAGCATGGCGAACATGACGAGCAGGGGATGCGAGCACCCCCGGGGCTGCCATACCGGCGAACTGCCCGTCCACGCCAGCGCGACCGTCGGAGCCCGCTTCTGGCTGCTGATCGAGCACTCCGGCCCCTGGGCCTCCCACCTCGAGGACTGCAAACTTCCCGAGGGCGTTCACACTCTTATCAAACGGGCCACGCGGCTCGGCATCCGGCCCCAGCTGATTCGCCGCCCGGGTCGCAGAAACCCCGTGGAAACCGGCATTCACGTCATGGTCGCCGACTCCACCGCCGCCGAGCCGTGGATCGCCGAAGGCGTCTTCGCAGGTCCAGACGATCTTGACCTTGACAGCGTGGTGGCCGGAGTGGTCCCGGAGTCCTGCATACTTGTGAGTGAGCCGGTTTTTCTGGTCTGCACGCATGCCAAGCGCAACGCGTGCTGCGCCCGCATTGGACTACCCCTAGCTCGGTCCTTGGCGAAATCATTGCCGGACACAGTATGGGAAACATCACATGTTGGCGGCGATCGATACGCCGCCAACCTCGTGTGCTTGCCACACGGGCTTTACTACGGCAGCATGTCTCAGGCTGCTGCGATCGCGGCAGCCGACGCGTACCGGTCCGGCGAGATCATTCTTGACCGTTTCCGGGGACGCGCAGGCATCCCTGAGCCACTGCAGGCCGCTGAGCATTTCATCCGCATTCATACGGGTGAACTCTCGGTTGGCGGAGTGGCCGTGGAATCCTCCAGGTCGGACGGCGCCGTCACCGAGGCATTTGTGCGCGGTAGTGGCGCTCGTTTTCGGGTAGTGGTTGAACCCATGACGCTGACAACGCCATGTGGTACGGCTTGCGCCGATACGATCACTACCTACCGGCTGGTAGCGCTGGACAGGCTGACCCCTGTGCTGTACGCCACGTCCGCGCTGACCTGACCTGAGGGAACATCACGGCCAATCCAGGCGTTGGATCCAGGGACGCCACAAGCGTCCAAATGCGGCATCAACCAGAAATACCTCTCAACTATAAGGTGGTTTTCTCATGTCTCAGGTACGTCGGCAGACCGCCCGGCCTCGGCCCAGCTGGGGATGGCAGGATGACGCCGCGTGCCGGGGCGAGGACCTCGTGCTCTTCTTCGGTCCCGACGGTGAGCGTCAGCCCGAGCGTGACATCCGCGAACGTAAGGCCAAGGCGATCTGCGCCCAGTGCCCTGTTCGCGCCGAGTGCCTGGACTACGCGCTGTCCCGTCCGGAGAAGTACGGCACCTGGGGCGGTCTGAACGAGGACGAGCGCGCCTCCGAGCGTCGCCGTCGCATGCGCCGCGCCGCCAGCGCCGGCATCAGCGCCGTCGCCTGAGCAGTACCTCCACCCGGCTTCCCCCGTACGTGTGATCTCGCGCACCCCTTGCGAGATCACACGTTGTCGTGTCGGGCCCCGCACATGCGGTGTCTGAAGCAGATCACCGCACGGCGGGCATTTCCGCGTTTCACGGCCTGTTGCGGCCCGGCTTCCGCATCTCCTTGTGGATGATCTTCCACTTGTTCTGCAGTTCCTTGCGGAGCCGCGCGTCACTCCTGGAGGCCATCCACGCGGCCTCCCTCTGGAGCTTGTTCCAGCTCTCCAGCCGCCGCTCGGGAAGCGTGCCGTCCTCGATCGCGGCGAGCACCGCGCAGCCCGGCTCGCTGTCGTGGCGGCAGTCGCCGAACCTGCAGCGCTCGGCGAGTTCCTCCAGGTCGGAGAAGACCATGTCCACGCCCTCGCCCATGTCGTACAGGCCGATGCGGCGGATACCGGGCGTGTCGATGATCAGTCCGCCTTTCGCCAGCGGAATGAGCTCACGGTGCACGGTGGTGTGACGCCCCCGGCCGTCGCCGGCCCTGACCTGCTGGGTCTCCATGACGCCCGCCCCGGCCAGGGCGTTGACGAGCGTGGACTTGCCCGCGCCGGAGGCGCCGAGCACCACCGCGGTGCGCGTGCCCTCAAGGTATTCGCGGACGATGCCGACCCCCTCCCCGGTGACCGAGCAGACCGGGTGCACGTCCACCCCCGGCGCCGCCGTGGCCACCTCCCTCAGCAGGAAGTCGAGCCCCTCGCCGATCAGGTCGGACTTGGTGACGAGCACCACGGGACGGCCACCGCTCTCCCAGGCGAGCGCGAGCAGCCGCTCGATCCTGCCCAGATCCGCGGTGTCGGTGGCGTGCAGCGCGGGTTCGGCGACGAAGACGACATCGACGTTGGCGGCGAGCACCTGCCCCTGTGAGTCACCTGAGAGCCCGCTCCTGGAGACCCTGCCGACACCGCCACGCACGAACGCGGTGCGCCGGGGCAGGAGCGCCTCCAACTCGAAGCGGCCCTCGGCCAGCCGGCGGAGCCCGACCCAGTCACCGACACAGGGCAGGGCCACGGGATCGGCGGCGGCTTCGCGCCGCACCCGGGCACCGTAGTCGGCCCGGAGATGACCGGAGGCGGACAGCACCTCGGCGGCACCGCGATCGACGCGGGACACCCGGGCGGGAGTCAGACCGGCGGGGAGTTCGGCGGCGAAGAAGTCGTTCCAGCCGAGCGCGGTGAGAGCGGCCGAAGAAGAGATGATTGGCGAAGACAACGTGGGTACACCCTTTTGGAAGGTCGGGTGCCCCGTCGTGAATCGGCTAGGCGGGCACCCGGAGGTTGGTGGATGGCATGATCATCAGAACAACCCGCATGATCTCCACCTCCTCGTGGCTCACGGCCGCCCGTCTCTCGAACGACGTCTTCCGGAGAACCATAGCGCAGCCCCTCCCGCCCGGTGCAAACCCATTTTGGCCGTGCCGGGGAACGCGTCAGGGCCCCGGGGCGCGTGGCGTCCCGGGGCCCTGACGGATCCGGCCCTTGAAGATCTGTTCAGCCTCGTCGGCACGGCCCCGAGCGTGCCCGGTGCACCGTCCGCGAGTGCTCGGTCACAGGCCGGGTGCCGGGAAGTGGGAGGTGAGCTCCCTGACCTCGCCGTGGACTCGGGTGATGACGTGCTTGGCCTCGTCCTCGTCCTTGGCCAGGGCGGTGACGACCTGGTCGATCCAGGCGCCGATCTGCCGCATCTCGGCGACGCCCATGCCGCGGCTGGTCACGCCCGCGGTGCCGATGCGGATGCCCGACGGGTCGAACGGCTTGCGCGTGTCGAACGGCACGGTGTTGTAGTTGGTCTCCAGACCCGCCTTGTCCAGGGCCTGGGCGGCGGGCTTACCACCGATGCCCTTGGGGGTCAGGTCGAACAGGATGAGGTGGTTGTCGGTGCCACCGGAGACCAGGTCGAAGCCGCGGCCGCTGAGCTCCTCGGCCAGCGCCTTGGCGTTCAGGACGACCTGGCGGGCGTAGTCCTTGAAGTCGTCGGTCGCCGCTTCCTTCAGCGCCACCGCGATGGCCGCGGTGGTGTGGTTGTGCGGGCCGCCCTGCAGGCCGGGGAAGACCGCCTTGTTGAGGGCGGTGGCGTGCTCGTCGGAGGTGGCCATGAGCATGGCGCCCCTGGGTCCGCGCAGGGTCTTGTGGGTGGTGGTGGAGATGACGTCCGCGTAACCGACCGGGGACGGGTGGGCGCCACCGGCCACCAGGCCGGCGATGTGCGCGATGTCCGCGGCGAGCACGGCCCCGACCTCACGGGCGATCTCGGCGAAGGCCGGGAAGTCGATGGTGCGCGGGATCGCGGTACCACCGCAGAAGATCACCTTGGGTCGCTCACGGAGGGCGATCTCGCGCACCTCGTCCATGTCGACGCGACCGGTGTCCTTGCGAACCCCGTAGCGGACCGGGTTGAACCACTTGCCGGTGGCCGAGACCGACCAGCCGTGGGTCAGGTGGCCGCCGAAGGGCAGGCCCATGCCCATCACGGTCTCGCCCGGCTTCAGGAAGGCCAGGTAGATCGCGAGGTTGGCGGGCGAGCCCGAGTAGGGCTGGACGTTGGCGTGGTTCACCCCGAACAGGGACTTGGCCCTGTCGATGGCGATGGTCTCGATCTGGTCGATGACCTGCTGACCCTCGTAGTAGCGCTTGCCGGGGTAGCCCTCGGAATACTTGTTGGTGAGGACGGTGCCCGTGGCCTCAAGGACGGCCTTGGAGACGTAGTTCTCCGAAGCGATCAGCTTGACCGTGTCGGCCTGCCGCCGCTCCTCGGCCTTGATGAGCTCGGCGATCTGCGGATCCACGCTGGAAAGAGCACTCATGCGCCTTCACTCCCCTGTCATCGTCGACATCGCGTGAAGACCCAGGCGCTCGGCCTTCTCGCCCTTCAGCTCCCTGGTGGTCTCTCCCACCCTATGCGCCAGTCGCCGCATAGACGATAGCGGACTAACCCATACGGCTGGCGCGACCTGCGCCGTCGACCGGCCAGAGCCGGTCGACCTCGGCGTTGAGCGTGGCCCCGATGAGCACGGCCAGCGCGGTGATGTAGAGCCAGAGCAGTACGGCGATGGGCGCGGCGAGCGAGCCGTAGATGGAGACCGGGGAGAACCAGGCGGCGAGCACCGCGCGCAGCACGGCGGCGCAGACGATCCAGATGACGAGCGCGAGCACCGCCCCGGGCAGCTCGCGCCACCAGCGCGTGCGTACCGGCACGCTCACGTGGTAGAGCAGGGTAAGGAAGATCACCGAGCCGATGACGACCACCGGCCAGTAGAGGACGTCGACCAGCGGGGCGTAGTCGGTCGGCAGGGCACCGCGCAGCGCGACGGGACCGAGAACGAGCACGGGCATCACCACCAGCCCGATCAGCAGCCCCGCGAGATAGAACCCGAAGGACATCAGGCGGGTGCGGATGATGCCCCGCTCCTCGCCGAGGCCGTAGGCGACCGAGATCAGGTCGACGTAGACGAACAGCGCCCGCGAGCCCGACCAGAGCGCGAGCAGAAAGCCCAGGGAGATCAGCGAGACCTGGTTCTCGGGCTTCAACACGTCCTCGATGAGCGGGGTGACGACGGTGTCGACGGCGTTGTCCGTGAAGAGCAGGTGGGCCTGCTGGTCGATCCAGTCGCTGACGTTCTTGACCGTCTCGGGGCCGAACACCCGGGTCAGCTGGCCGAGCACGCCGATCAGGCCGAGCATGAACGGCGGCAGCGACAGCAGCGCGAAGAAGGCCGCCTCCCCCGCCAGGCCGGTGACGCGGTAGGTGACGCCCGCGTTCGTGGTGGCGGTGACCAGCGCCCACAGGTCGGTTCCGCGCATCCACGCGAGCGCCGCCCGCAGCCGGGTCCAGACATCCATACCGCGAATCCACGCGAGGCCCGTGCGCAGCCATGTCCCGGGCCCGCGCGAAGGGCGCCGCTTGGGCCCGGGCCGCTGGGCCGGGGCATCAGTGGACGTCATGCCACACAACGGTATTCCTAGCCGTGCTTGATCACGAGTCAGGCGGGCAACGATCGAATCTCACCCGCCTGCCCGGGTCACCTGTGGTAGAACGCCTGGGCGTCGTCGCTGTCGACGATCCGGGCGCCCAGCGGCAGCAGGGAGACGGGGATCAGCTTGAGGTTGGCGAGGCCCAGCGGGATTCCGATGATCGACAGGAAGAGCGGGATCGAGGTCAGCAGGTGCCCGATCGCCAGCCAGATCCCGGCCACGACGAACCAGATCACGTTGCCGATGGTGGACATCACCCCCGCGTCGGGGTCGCGCACCACGGTCCGGCCGAAGGGCCACAGCGCGTAGGCGGCGATCCGGAACGACGCGATGCCGAACGGGATGGTGATGATCAGAATGCAACAGACGATGCCCGCGAGGACATAGCCGATCGCCAGCCAGATTCCCGCGAAGACCAACCAGATGACGTTCAACAAAGTCCGCATATTTACAAGGATGTCAGGTGAAACAGCCTCGCTTCCATCCGGTACTCCCCTGAAAAATCCCTACCTCTCCCCTTGGCCGAGGGGGGCTCTTCCCTTGCCCGGGGGGCCGGCGAAGGCCTGCGCGACCGCCGTCCAGGCCCTCGCGGTCTCGCCGCGTACCAGCAGGGACGTGTCGGCGAGGTGGCGGCGCTGGACCACCAGGAGGCAGAAGTCGAGCATGGTGCCGCGGACCAGATCGGGGACGCCCGGGGGTCCGGCCGCCCACGGCGATCCGTCGGGCATGGTCAGCTCCACCCGTACCGGCTGTGCCGGCGGCTCCAGGCCGCGCACCGCGAAGCCGTACGGCAGGGCGCGTACCCCGAGCGTCGCCACGTGCCTGAGCCTGGCGGTCGGCGCGCGCGTGACGCCGAGCACGTCCGCCACGTCCTGCCCGTGAGCCCAGGTCTCCATCAGGCGCGCGGTGACAAAGGAGGCGACCGACATGTCGGGCCCGTACCAGGGCAGCCTGGCACCGGCGTCCAGCCGGGCGAAGGCCTCCAGGCCGCGGGCCCTGGCCTCGCGGAACCAGTCGCGTATCTGGCCGGCGGCCAGGCTGCGTGAGGCGACCGCGAGCTCGTCCACCGCGGAGTCGCCACGGGCCAGGAGGGCGGGCAGGGCGGCCCGGAACCCGTCGGGGTCGGTGGCGGAGACGGTGGCGGCGTCGTCGAACCAGGCGAGATGGCTGATCTGGTCGCGCACCATCCAGCCCTCGGCCGGGGTGGCCAGCTCCCACTCCTCCGCGCCGAGCCTTCCGATCATCGCGTCGAGTTCGGCCGTCTCGGCGTGCAGATCCGCCAGCAGCTCGTCCACCAGGCCCATGGCGCCTCCCTGTTCCAGCCAAGGCCAGGGTAACCGAGTAATGTTCTAGAGGGAACAGCGCAGAATGGAGGCATGATCTGCCAGGAGTGCAAGGCACGGCGGCACGATAAGTGTCGAGGGGGCTCGTGGTGCGACTGCCAGCACAAGCCCGCCGACAGGCCCAGGGAGTCGGCGATGGGCTGGCCGCGCCAGGGATGACCCGGGCCCGGATCTCGCCCTCGCGTCCAGATTGTGGACCCGACATTGGACATCCGGTGCCACCAAGGTATCGTCAGGGACATGCCAGCGGACCCATTGCTCGTCGTGCGACGCCACGTCGACCTTCTGCGTGTCCGCAGTGCCATCTGTTGTGACGTCCGTTAACCGTCGCCCTCTGCTGATTTCACCCAGCTCGGCCGCGTAACAGGCGTCCTCCTCTGAGTAATCGACCCCCGCACTCAACGACGAGGCGGGAGGTGCCGCCCGTGCGCGTCCGGAAATCATCCCATCGAGCCTCAAAAAGGACGCGCACATGACGACCCCGGCCCGGCCGGTCAACCGACACCACAAGCGCCCGCGTGGCGAAGGTCAGTGGGCTCTCGGTTACCGCGAACCGTTGAACAAGAACGAGGAGAACAAGAAGAACGATGACGGGCTCAACGTCCGTCAGCGGATCATCGACATCTACTCCAAGCGGGGCTTCGACTCCATCGATCCCTCCGACCTGCGCGGCCGGATGCGCTGGTTCGGTCTCTACACCCAGCGCAAGCCCGGGATCGACGGCGGCAAGACCGCGATCCTGGAGCCGGAGGAGCTCGACGACCGCTACTTCATGCTCCGGGTCAGGATCGACGGCGGCCGGCTCGACCTGGCGCAGCTGCGGGTCATCGCCGACATCTCCAACCTCTACGGCCGGGGCACCGCCGACGTCACCGACCGGCAGAACATCCAGCTCCACTGGATCGAGATCGAGGCCGTCCCCGACATCTGGGAGCGCCTGGAGTCGGTGGGCCTGTCCACCACGGAGGCCTGCGGCGACACCCCGCGCGTCATCCTGGGCTGCCCGCTGGCCGGGATCGACACCGACGAGGTCCTCGACGGCTCCGCACAGATCCAGGAGATCTACGACACCTACATCGGCGACCCCGCCTTCTCCAACCTGCCGCGCAAGTTCAAGTCGGCGGTGAGCGGGTGCCCGGCGCACTGCACCGTGCACGAGATCAACGACGTGGCGTTCGTGGGCGTCGTGAACGACAAGGGCGAGCGGGGTTTCGACCTCTGGGTGGGCGGCGGCCTGTCCACCAACCCGATGCTCGGCAAGCGGCTGGGGGTCTTCCTCACCCCCGAGCAGGTCGCCCCCGCCTACGGCGGCGTGATCGGCATCTTCCGCGACTACGGCTACCGCCGCCTGCGGCACCGGGCCCGGATCAAGTTCCTGATCAACGACTGGGGCGCGGAGAAGTTCAGGGAGATCCTGGAGACGGAGTACCTCGGCCACGCCCTGCCCGACGGCCCCGCGCCCGAGGAGCCGCGCGGCGGCCGCAGGGACCACGTGGGCGTCTTCCCGCAGAAGGACGGCAACTTCTACGTCGGCTTCGCACCGAAGGTCGGCCGCCTCGACGGTGACAAGCTGCACCTGATCGCCGACATCGCCGAGCGGCACGGTTCCAACCGGGTGCACACCACCGTCGAGCAGAAGATGGTCATCCTCGACGTGGCGCCCGACCAGGTCGACAGCCTCGTCGCCGAGCTGGAGGCCGGCGACCTGCAGGTCAACCCCTCCACCTTCCGGCGCCAGACCATGGCGTGCACCGGGATCGAGTTCTGCAAGCTGGCCATCGTCGAGACCAAGGCCACCGCGGCCAACCTGATCGACGAGCTGGAGCAGCGGCTGCCCGATTTCAAGAACCCGCTGACCATCAACGTCAACGGCTGCCCCAACTCCTGCGCGCGCATCCAGGTCGCCGACATCGGCCTGAAGGGCCAGCTCGTCGTCAACGACAAGGGTGAGCAGGTCGAGGGCTTCCAGGTGCACCTGGGCGGCTCGCTGGGCGTCAACCCGGGCTTCGGCCGCAAGGTCCGCGGCCTGAAGACCACCTCCGAGGAGCTTCCCGACTACGTGGAGCGGGTGCTACGCAACTTCGAGGAGCAGAAGAAGGACGACGAGACCTTCTCCGACTGGGTGCAGCGCGCCGACGACGCGGACCTGAAGTGAACGGCGAAACGGATGAGTGAGCGCGCCGTCCCCTTCCACTGCCCGTACTGCGGCGAGGAGGACCTGGAGCCCTACGAGGGCGACGGCGGCTGGTACTGCCGGTCGTGCGCGCGTGCCTTCAAGTTGAAGTTTCTCGGAATCGGGGTGCGCTCGTGACGCGCGGCGAATCCGACGCGGTCCACGCGAGGGCCGGCGAGGCCCTCGCGAGCCGCACGGTCCAGACGGCGAGTTCCGGCGCGACGAGCGCACCGCTCCGCGGGGCGAATGAGGATTGGGTGAACGAGCGATGACACTGGTGGACATCGAGATCGGGTTACGGCAGCAGCGGAGCGCGTTCGAGCTGCAGGACATCGTCGAGTCGGCCTCCCGGTTCCTGGAGGACGCCTCGGCCCTGGAGATCATCCGCTGGGCGGCGGCGACCTTCGGCGACCGGCTCTGCCTGACCGCCTCCATGGCCGACGCCCTGCTGATCGACCTGGTCAGCCGGGTCAAGCCCGGCGTGGACGTGCTGTTCATCGACACCGGTTACCACTTCGCCGAGACGATCGGCACCCGTGACGCGGTCCAGCAGGTCTACGACGTGAACGTGATCAACGTGAAGCCGTCCCGGACCGTCGCGGAGCAGGAGCGCGACCTGGGTCCGCGCCTGTTCGGACGCAACCCCGACCTCTGCTGCTACCTGCGCAAGGTCGAGCCGCTCAACCGCGCGCTGGAGCCCTACCTCGCCTGGGTCTCCGGCATCCGCCGCGACGAGGCGGCCACCCGCGCCGGCGTCAAGGTCGTGGAGTGGGACGCCAAGCGCCAGATGGTCAAGATCAACCCGATCGCCAGCTGGACGCAGGACGACGTCGACAACTACATGGCCGACAACGGAGTGCTGATCAACCCGCTGCACTACGACAACTACCCCTCGATCGGCTGCGCCCCCTGCACCCGCCAGGTCGCCCCGGGAGAGGACCCGCGCAGCGGTCGCTGGGCCGGCATGGGCAAGACCGAGTGCGGGCTGCACGTATGACGTGGCGCTCCCCCGGCGCCGCTTCCGTGACACCGCTGATCGCGGTGGCGCACGGGTCCCGTGACCCGCGCGCCGCCGCGACCGTGGAGGACCTGCTCGACCTGGTACGGATTGCGCGCCCGGAACTCCTCGTGCGCACCGCCTACCTCGACCACGCCGCCCCGACGCTCCCTGCGGCGCTGTCGGGACTGACCGAGGCGGTGGTGCTGCCGCTGCTGCTCACCGAGGCCTACCACAGCCGGGTCGACATCCCCGGCGCGCTGGCCGAGGCGACGGCCCGCCGGCCCCTGCTGCGCGTGCACGCGGGCGCCACCCTGGGCCCGCACCCACTGCTGGTCACCGCGCTGGAGCGGCGGCTGGCCGAGGCGGGGGTGGAGCCCGGCGAGATGGGCACCGCCGTGGTGCTGGTCTCGGCCGGCTCCAGCGACCCGCGGGCCAACGCGACGGTCGCCCAGATCGCCGGAGACTGGTCCGCACGGCGCGGCTGGCGGTCGGTGAGCGCCGCCTACGCCTCGGCCGCCGGTCCCACCCCGCAGGAGGCGGTGCTGCGCCTGCGGCGCTCCGGGGCCGCCAGGGTCGTCATCGCCCCCTACCTGCTGGCCCCCGGCCACTTCGCCGACAAGATCCGCCGCGAGACGCTGGCCGCGGGCGCCGACGTCGTCGCCGACGTGCTGGGCGCCGCCCCGGAGCTCGCGACGGTGCTGCTCGAACGCTACGACCGGGCCGCGCACCGGCGAAGGGTGCTCGCCACCGCCTGAACCCCACCGTGCCCGGCTCCGCAGCTCAGGGACCTCACGAGGGGGCTCAGGGCACTCTCGGGGGTACGGTGGCCTCGCCCTCGCAGCGCAGCAGGACCACCTTCCCGGTTCTCGGGTCCACCTGGCGCACGTTGTCCTGGCAGGTCGAGGAGATCATCTTCCGCACGCTGACCGACCACTTCAGCGGGAAGGGTTTCGCTTCGCTGAGCTGTGCCTCCCAGCCCTCGAAGTAGTCGTCCATCCCTTCGAGCAGCATGTTGATCGTCTTGCCCGTGCTGTCGATCTCGCCGGGCAGCACGACCGCGGACACGACCCGCTCCCCTGCCTTCAGAATCTCCATACCCTTGATCGCCCCGGTGCTCCGGTCCTCCTGGAAGATCTCCATGGTGAATCCGTCGGGGCCGGTTCCGCAGAGCTGCCTTCTGGGAGGGCCGTCGTCGATCCAGACGATCGCCCGCCGCAGCGGTCCTGAGCAGTGGACGTTCACCATCGCCGGGCCGGTCAGGGATCCGAGCCGGAGTTCCTCACGTGTCCCACCGGTCTTGTAGCCGCGGGTCACGACCTCGCGCCCCGGGTAGGGCCCTCCCAACGGCTGTGACGTGGTCGGTGTGCCGGTGGACGGCCGGGCCATCACTCCGGTCCAGACGTCGGCGTCGCTCGCCGTGCCGCCGCCCAGGGGCACGTTGAGTGCCACCGCGACGGTGAGGGCGGCCGCGGCCGCCGCACCGGCCGCGCCCCAGCGGCGGCGTCTGATCGCGCGGACCCGCCGGTGGACGTCGGCGACGGCCACGCCCCTGTTGTGATCCTCGCCCCCGTCTCCGGTCAGGATCTCGCGCAGTTCGAATTCGGTGATCGTCATCTCAGCTCCCCGTGGTGATCGCGACGGTCGCGGGATCGACCCGCAGTTTGCGCAGTGCCCGGCTGGCCTGGCTGCGCACGGTCGGCACCGAGCAGCCGAGGATCTCGGCGATCTGCTGGTCGGGCAGGTCGGCGAAGTAACGCAGCACGATCACGGCCCGCTGCCTGCCGGGAAGCCCGGCCAGGACCTGCCTGACCGCCTCCCGGCCGGCCACCGCGTCCTCCGCGGCCTCGTCCGGTGTCTCGGGGAGGTCCGCGCTCGGCACCTCCCCCCGCCACCTGCGCCGCCACCAGCTGGCATGGGTGTTGGCCAGGATGCGGTAGACGTAGGGGTCCGGATCGTCGCCCACTCTCCGCCAGGCGAGCCACGCCTTGGCCAGGGCCGTCTGCAGCAGGTCCTCCGCCGTGCCCCAGTCGCGGCACAGCAGGTAGGCGGTCCGCAGCAGGCGGGCCGAGCGCTGCTCCACATAGCGCTCGAAGTCGGCCCGGTCTCGCATCGGGGGGTCCTCCCTGCTCGGTGTATGTCACCGAGCACTACGCTCCGGGCGCCCCGAGACGTTGCACGCGCCTGGAGACTCACCCGCCGGGGGCGCGGGGAGAAAACCCGGACGGGGACAGAGGCGGCCGAGCGCACGGCCACGCGGCCCGGAATGGCGCGGCCCGGGAGTGGCACGGGCGACACGTAGCAGGTGAACGCGGGGCAGGTGAACGCGGGGCAGGTGAACGCGGGGCAGGTGAACGCGGGGCAGGTGAACGCGGGGCAGGTGAACGCGGGGCAGGTGAACGCGGGGCAGGG
>NZ_JBEXGU010000091.1:31702-36633 GCF_040607515.1 Streptosporangium sp. NPDC005286
TGAGAGACCGCGCGGGTGGGGGACGGCCGTCAGTGGCCGGGCAGCCGGGGAGGCCTGGGGGGCCGGGGAGGCCTGGGAGGGTGCGCTGAGCTCCAGGGCTGAGGGGGCGGGTGGATCTGGTGGGGGCGTGCCTCACCGGGCAGCTCGCCGCGCATCTGGTCCCACTGCTCCCGCCAGGCGGCCCACTTCTTCTTGAGGGGCTTGGCCCGCGAGTCTCCGACCACCTTGATGTCCCCCATGAGGACATAGGCCTTGACCCGGACGATCGGCACGTTCGTGCCCGGGGGCGCCTCGATCACCTGGACCTTCTTGTCCCCCATGATGGCGATGCCGTCGAGCTCGACGTCCACGCCGTCCGGGACGATGATCTTCACGTCGCCCATGACCGCGGTGGCCATGATGTCGACCACCCCGGTGCGGACCTCGGCCTGGCGCAGGTCCAGCACGACGTCGCCCATCACGGCGACGGCACCGAGCGGTTTGTCGATCCGCCATGTGCCGCGCCGCTTGGAGCTGCCCATCACCGCCACGAACCAGCGTCGCGCCGCCCCGCCCCGCTCGGCCTCAGCCGGAGGATAGGCGGGGGCGGGCGCCGGGTGGCCACCTGGCAGGTCCGCGGTGAGCACGGCCAGCTCGGCCTGGGTGAGGGCGGTGTAGGCCGCCTCGGTGCGCTCGGTCAGCTCGCCGAGGGTCAGCCGTCCCTCGACGGAGGCGACCCGCAGCCATTCGACGGCGGCCTCCCGCTCGGCGTCCGAGACCCGCATTTCCCCGGGATCATTCATGACTCACAACATATCGCGAGTTGTCTGAATAGAGGATCCCCAGAAGGTAGGAAGCGCGGTGCGCCTGGAGAAGGAGGCCAGGCCTGCTGACGCCCCCGCACCGGGCACCGCGTCCACCATACGGCGGCGCGGGGCACCGCGCCGGGCGTCGCGGCCGGTGTACGGCCTCCTCGCCAAGGCAGGCAATATGATCCGTAGGCATGTACCGAGAACTCCTGGACGCGGTGACGGGTAACGACGCCGAGCGGGTCGAGCGGCTGCTGCAGAGCGGGACGAGCGCCGACCCCGGCGGTGCGGAAGAGCCCACCGCCCTGTACCTGGCATCGAGCGCGGGGCGCGTGGCCGTCGTGCGCGCACTGCTGGCCCACGGAGCCGACCCCAACCGGATCAGCGGCGGACAGGACGCGGGGCTGCCCCTGTGCGCCGCCTCGGCCTGGGACCGCGTCGAGACCGTGGAGGCACTGCTGGCCGCCGGGGCCGACGTGTCCGGGCGGGAGGCCGACGGGTGGACCGCCGTGCTCTGGGCCGCCGCCAACGGGCGGGCCGATGCCGTCCGTACGCTGCTCGCGGCCGGGGCGGACCCCGAGGACGCCAACGAGGGCGGCGACACCGCGCTCACCCTGGCCACCCGGCGCGGCGCCCTGGGTGTCGTGCGCGCGCTGCTGGAGGCCGGCGCCGAGGCCGACCGGCCCGACGGCGACGGCGACACGCCGCTGTCCATCGCCTACGACTGGCTCGGCACCCAGCTGGAGAGCGCGCTCCTTGAGCAGGTCACCGAGCAGGCCCCCGAGGGCTCGCAGTTCGTCGTGGGCCGCAGCCGGGCCACGGACGGCACCGACCTGGTGACCGTCGCGGCGGTGGGCCCTGACGGGACCCGCGTGGCCGAGCTCACCTGCCAGCGCGGGCACGCGGCCGTCGCGACCCTGCTGGAGGACGCGACGGGCGAGCGACTGCCCTTCGACGAGATGGTCGAGCGGGCGATGCCCTACCGCGACATCGACGAGGAGGCCGAGACCTGGTGGACCGTGGCGAGCTCGCTGAGCCGGCGCGGCGACGGCGAGACCTTCGACGCGGCGGCGCGGCTGTGCGCGAGCGAGGACCCGCGCAAGCGGGAGTTCGCCGTCGACGTGCTCGCCGAGTTCGGCTTCACCGAGGACGAGAAGCCCTTCCTGGAGGAGACGCTGCCGATCCTGCGACGGATGGCGGCCACCGAGGGCGACGAGCGGGTGCTGCGCTCGGTGCTCGGCGCGCTCGGTCACCACGCCGACCCGCGTGCCCTGCCCGAGGTGCTGGAGATCATCACCTCCGACGGCTGGACCCGCACCCAGGCCGACCCCGCCGCGCTGGCCGCCGTCCTGCCGGCCGGCCACGCCGAGGGACTCGCGCTGCTCATCTCGATGACCGAGGACCCCGACGCGGAGGTACGCGACTGGGCGACCATGGGCCTGGCGGGTCTGGCGCAGGACAGTGAGCCGATCCGCGACGCGCTCGCCGCCAGGCTCGACGACGAGGATCTGAACACTGTCGCCGAGGCCACCCGCGGCCTGGCCACCCGGGGGGACGCCCGCGCCCAGCGGGGCGCCGACCGCGTGCTCGCCGAGAGCGACGAGGACGACGACTACGTCCGCGACCTGGTCAAGAACCTCTGAACCGCGAGCCGTACGCGCGACTCCCCCCGGCCGGCGCCGGGGCGGAGGACGCGTACGGCGGGAGGCCGTTCCCGGAGGCCGCCCCCTCCAACTCCACACGAAAGTCGGACATAGCACCACAATTAAGTGCACCAACCCTCCGGAGGGATGTTGAGATAGGTATAGGAGCCGGCGACGGGCCGGATGAGTTCACCGGAGGCCCCACGTGACCCATGACGTCTTCAACCAGGCAGATCCGCTCACCGGGCACGACGTGTCCGCCGACGCCGCCCTCATGGACGGCGTGGACCGGGAGGGCGCGGGATGGGCCACGGGGGAACTGCGCAGGCTCGGCCTCCTCGCCGGTTCCGAGCAGGCCCAGGAGTGGGGACGGCTGGCGAACGAGCATCCGCCCGTGCTGCGCACCCACGACAGGTACGGGCGGCGGATCGACGAGGTGGAGTTCCACCCCGCCTGGCACGAGCTGATGACCGTCGCCGTCGGCAACGGCATGCACGCCACCCCGTGGACGAGCGCCAGGCCGGGCGCGCACGTGGCCCGCGCCGCCAAGTTCTATCTCTGGAGCCAGGTCGAGGCGGGGCACGGCTGCCCGATCTCGATGACCTACGCGTCGATCGCCGCGCTGCGCCACAGCCCGGTGCTCGCCGCCGAGTGGGAGCCGCTGCTGGCCTCGCGGAGCTACGACTTCGGGCTGCGCCCGCCGCTGGGCAAGCGCGGCGTGCTCGCCGGGATGGCGATGACCGAGAAGCAGGGCGGTTCCGACGTGCGGGCCGGCACCACCCGCGCCGAGCCGCTGAGCGACGGAAGCTACCTGCTGACCGGGCACAAGTGGTTCAACTCCGCGCCGATGTGCGACGTGTTCCTGGTTCTCGCCCAGGCCCCCGGCGGGCTGTCGTGCTTCCTGCTCCCCCGGATCCTGCCGGACGGCACCCGCAACGCCGTCCAGCTGATGCGGCTGAAGGAGAAGCTGGGCAACCGGTCCAACGCCAGCGCCGAGGTGGAGTACCACGGCGCGACGGCCTACCTGGTGGGCGAGGAGGGCCGGGGCGTGCGGACCATCCTGGAGATGGTCAACATGACCCGGCTGGACTGCGTGATCGGCTCCGCGGCCGGCATGCGGTACGGCGTCACGCGGGCGGTCCACCACGCCAGGCACCGCGCCGCGTTCGGCAGGAAGCTCGCCGACCAGCCGCTGATGCGCAACGTGCTGGCCGACCTGTCCCTGGAGTCGGAGGCGGCGACCGTCCTGATGACGCGGCTGGCCGGCGCCACCGACCGGGCCATCGCCGGGGACCGGGCCGAGGCCGCGCTGCGCCGCACCGCGCTGGCCGTGAGCAAGTACTGGGTCTGCAAGCGCGCTCCGGCGCACGCGGCCGAGGCGCTGGAGTGCCTGGGCGGCAACGGCTACGTCGAGGAGTCGCAGATGCCCCGGCTGTTCCGCGAGTCGCCGCTCAACGGCATCTGGGAGGGCTCGGGGAACGTCGCGGCGCTGGACGTGCTGCGCGCCCTGGGCCGCGAGCCCGAGGCGCAGGAGGCGTTCTTCGCCGAGGTCTCGCTCGCCTCCGGCGCCGACCGCCACCTGGACGCCGCCGTCGACCGTCTGCGTAAGTCCCTGGACGACACGACGGACATCGAGGCCCGCGCCCGGCGTGTCGCCGAGGACATGGCCCTGGTGCTGCAGGGGTCGCTGCTCGTCCGGCTGGCGCCGACGGCCGTCGCCGACGCCTTCTGCGTCTCCCGGCTGTCCGGCGACGCGGGCCGCGCCTTCGGCACGCTCCCCCCCGGCCTGGATCTGGACGTCCTCGTCGAGCGCGCCTCCTACTGACCCGCCCCCGGCGGGCGTTGCGGGGCCGTTCGGGCATTGGCTCCGGGGAGGCGAGTAGGGTCGGTCCTGGTTGACTCTTCATGATCGAAAGGATGATCGCCATGGCGACGACACGTACCGCGACGACCCAGTGGAAGGGCTCGCTGATGGAGGGCGCGGGCAGCGTCTCCCTCGACTCCTCCGGGGTGGGCACGTTCGACGTGTCCTGGCCCTCGCGCGCCGAGCAGGCAAACGGCAAGACCTCCCCGGAGGAGCTCATCGCGGCCGCGCACTCCTCGTGCTTCTCGATGGCCCTGTCCCACGGGCTGGCCCAGGCGGGCACCCCGCCGCAGACCGTGGAGACCAAGGCCGACGTGACCTTCCAGCCGGGTGAGGGCATCACCGGGATCGTCATCTCGGTCCGCGCCCAGGTCGACGGCCTGACCGCCGAGCAGTTCCAGGAGGCGGCCGAGAAGGCCAAGGCGAACTGCCCGGTGAGCAAGGCCCTCGCGGGCACGACGATCAGCCTCAACGCCGAGCTGCTGAGCTGATCACGGCCGGCCGCCCACGGTCATGACCGATCACGACCGACCGGCCACGATCGGGCTGATCACGGTTGAACCGCTCACCGGGCGGTCACCACCGGGGTGATCACCGCACCCTCCGTGACCATGCGTGCCCCACGGGACACGCATG
>NZ_JBEXGU010000092.1:0-36562 GCF_040607515.1 Streptosporangium sp. NPDC005286
GTGCCGACCTAGGTCGGCACCCCCCTTCTGCTGCGCCCTCAGCTCCGAACCCAGCCCTGCGCGGCGTCCGTCTCCGTCCACCACGAAACGAAGCGTGGATCTACAGAGTCCAGCCTCCAACGGGTCGAGAGGGCATCAAAGAAGGCATCGTTACCGGTCTTGCCGCCCCTCGGCTCTCCGATGTAGATGAGTCGTTCGCCCCCTGCTTTCTCGAACGAGGCCAGCGCCTCAGACGACATCTTGTCCCCCCAGCCGGGCGGCCAGCAAAGGAACAGCACGTGATCCGCTGCTTGGGCACGAGCCGCGAACCCATCCAGATCACCGACGGGGTGCCACACGTCCGCCTGGCCGGCGACTCCAAGGAATGAGGCGTTCTTGGTCCTGTTGGGCGGCTCCAGGTCGTACGCCTCAACAGCCAGCCCTGAGCGAGCCAGCTGCGCCGCCCAATATCCCCGACCTGCCCCCAGCTCCACGATTGGGAGATCGGCGCAGAAACTGGACATCCATTCGATGGTCTGCGGGGAAGGCACCGCGTAGGCGTAGGTCGCCTGCAAGATCATCTGCGCGAAGGCGAGTCGCGCGCTTCCTTCCGCTCGACCACCGTTCACCACGCGGCGGCCCTCGTGCTCGAACACGAACGGCTCAATGATGTCCCAGTAGGGGTTCGGGCTCACAGCGCTACCGCCGGTCATGTAGTGCACGAACCGCAGGTCGAACGCTCCGTCGGCTTCAACGTCACCGGTCCCCGACAGCCCTGTTGCCGTATCCAGGTACTCGGCCACCTTGGGATACTCGGCCTGAAGCCGCTGCTCATCGTTCAGCAGCGCAGTGAGTTCATTCCATCGTGCTGATGTCATCGCCAGCTGAGCCATGCAGACGAGTTTCCCGCACTGAACTCGCCCGCGCCACGTTTCCCGATGCATCCGAAGCCGACCGTCCACTGTGTCGGTTGAGTCTCGGGGCTTCTATAAGGCGACCCACCTGCGGCGTCTTGCCGCGCGTCGGGCGGTCGCTAGCCCGGCTGTGGCTCTCAGTCGGTCTGGACCGACGCCACCTCACGGACACATACCAGTTGAAGTCTCTTGAAATTCATAGATCAGACTCTTCAACCACATCCATTACGAGTGGCGTGACGAATCCGTTTTTCTGTATGAGTTTTTCATAGCCTTTTTCAAAGATAGCCATTGTTTCTGGATTTACTGGAACTGGAGGTAGCGGCAGGGCTGACGGTAGATCCATGTCGTAAAAATCGAGAATTTCAGTCATTTCGCCTGTGTGAAAGATCCCCGCCCCACGATATATTGCACACTGAAAGTCGTTTACATGACTTGCTAGCTCCACGCACATTCCAGAGCGATTCATCTGGCGAACAAAGAGAGGGACGATATCATTCAATTCAATTGCAGAGCTAATTGCATCACAGGAGTTAATGGCTTCAATGAAGAGTTGAAAACGCTCCACCAGTAGCAACATTTGAAGCGGTCGATAGATCTTCCGGCCATCGGAAAGTGTTGATATTAAAAATACCTCGCGAAATCTTGTCTCAAGCAATGCGGGGCGAAGCCCGGAAGTCAGCAGTCTGCTTACCGAGTATTCAGAATCCGGCTCGTGTTTCAAGCCAAAATGATCCATAATAATTAAATTGACATGGTCTAGTCCTTCTAGATAGCCGTCTGCCTTCTCGTTCTTTCGATGCACTACTTCAGCTATGGCTTGAGAACGCTGGCGCTCGGAGGGTTGTTGTCGAATAATTGCAGACACGTTATCGGCTTTTAGATTTCCTTCCGAATCTTGTATTTTAACTGTTGATATGCTAAGAGTCTTCGTGTCGTCTTTGTGCATGTAGCGTCCACCGGCCAAAAGTTGGCCGATGTAGCCTGGGCGATTATTTGCGCGAGCATCTGATTCTGTTTGATATAGCTCCGTCACCTCCACCCCAAAATTTGTACTAGCTCCATGGTGGCGCAGTAAAAAATCTGGGCGATCTTGATGTTGTACAGACGCGAACTTCTTCTCGTCGTAGATCATGCGCAGAATAGCCAGCTCTCGGTCATGCTTTTTCATATATTGCTTCTCCAGTCTGGCGGTCGTGAGCACCAATGAGACCTACCCGGTCAGCGCTGTGGTTCGCGGTATGCGGCTTGGGCGGGATCATGCCGGTACGGCACAAAGCCTAAGGACTTCTCGGCAGCCTCGGCCTCATGACCGCACAGTCAATCAGATGTGATACCTTCGCCGCCCGCCCTTTAAAGTTGATCACATCGGCAGTCCCGATGTCATCACACCGCACAGGCTCCAAACGCTGTGAGTTAGCGCGGTCGCGCCCGGGTCATCGGGCCGTTCATTTCTGGGTCTTTCAGATTGGCTTCGTGATCGTCGGAGGGTACCTCTTCTCTGAGCAGAGGAAGTAGGAACTCCAGGAGAGTAAAGGCTGAGCCTGGACGGCCATGACAACGGAGTGAGTGCCTGTCCAGACCTAGCCAGATCATTCCCAATGCCTTCCCGTAGAGGATGTTGTCAACTCACAGACTCGGCGTTCGAGCAGGTCAGAGGAGTGAAGGGTGCGGGGTGAGGCTCCCCCTACGGATCAAAAGGTTAGGGAGTAGAGTCCCCCGGCTGGCTGCACTGTGGCTCTTTGGCTGATGGCAGCTTGCGCCGCCTACGCGCGTGCGGCTGTCAGAAACAATGTGTGCTCTGGAAACCGCATCAGGCCGAGATTGATCACGTCCTGCTGTCAGCCACCTCTGATGCGCTCGGCTTCCTCCCCTACCTGGGCTGCCTCGTCGGTCCGACCCAGCTCTGAGAGCTGGTTACCGAGGTTGGTCAGGGAGATGGCGAGTCTGGAGCGGTAGCGGTCTGGGTAGGCCTCGGCCAGCTCTCGGAGGATGGCCACGGCTTCCTCGGTCACTGACAGAGCCTCGGCCGAGCGACCCAGCTCTGAGAACGCCAGGCCGTGATTGCTCAGGGAGGTGGCGAGGTTGGGGCGGTGGCGGTCTGGGTAGGCCTCGGCCAGCTCTCGGAGGATGGCCACGGCTTCCTCGGTCACTGACAGAGCCTCGGCCGAGCGACCCAGCTCTGAGAACTTGCCACCGAGGTTGGTCAGGGAGCCGGCGAGGTTGGGGCGGTGGCGGTCTGGGTAGGCCTCGGCCAGCTCTCGGAGGATGGCCACGGCTTCCTCGGTTACCGGCAGGGCCTCGTCGATCCGACCCAGCACCCAAAACTCGCCACCGAGGTTGCTCAGGGAGCCGGCGAGGCTGGGGCGGTAGCGGTCTGGGTAGGCCTCGGCCAGCTCTCGGAGGATGGCCACGGCTTCCTCGGTCACTGGCAGAGCCTCGGCCGAGCGACCCAGCTCTGAGAGCTGGGTACCGAGGCTGGTCAGGGAGGCAGCGAGGCTGGGGCGGTAGCGGTCTGGGTAGGCCTCGGCCAGCTCCCGTCGAATGGCCACGGCTTCCTCGGTTACCGGCAGGGCCTCGGCCGAGCGACCCAGCTCTGAGAGCTGGTTACCGAGGCTGGTCAGCGAGAGAGCCAGGTCGGGGCGGTGGCGGTCGGGGTAGGCCTCGGCCAGCTCCCGTCGAATGGCCACGGCTTCCTCGGTCACTGGCAGGGCCTCGGCCGGGCGACCCAGCTCTGAGAACGCCAGGCCGTGATTGGTCAGGGAGGTGGCGAGGTCGGGGCGGTAGCGGTCGGGGTAGGCCTCGGCCAGTTCCCGGTAGAGGGCCACAGCCTCCCTAATCACTGACAAGGCTTCGGCCGGGCGACCCAGCTCTGAGAACTCGCCACCGAGGTTGGACAGGGAGGCGGCGAGGTTGGGGCGGTGGCGGTCGGGGTAGGCCTCGGCCAGCCCCTGGTAGAGGGCCACAGCTTCTTCGGTCAGTGGCAGGGCTTCGTCGGTTTGACTCAGCTTCCAGAGATGAGCCCCAAGAGCCAATAACCACCTCGCCCGCTCTGCAGCACCGGCATCAGTCGGAACGCTGTCCAGCAGCCGCCGCGCGAGCAGAGCATGCGCGTCAGCCAAGATCAGGGAAGGGTACGGCAGCACCTCATGCAACGCCAGCAGGGTTTCACGCGGTGCAGGAATCGACCCCACCTCACCAGTGACCGACGGCAACAGCCGTTGCAGCAGTTCACTGGCCGCCTGTAGTTCCTGCGTCGCTCGTGCCAGCGTCACCAGCGCCCGCCGCCCTTGCTGCGCATCCAAGCCTTCTAAACACGCTTTCAGCAACTCCGCAGATCCACTGAGCTCCTGGGTGATGTGCAACTCCGCCAGCCGATCCGGCCGCAACCGCCCCAGCCACTCCCGGTCGTCGTCTGGCGGATACAACTCCCGCAACCAGTCGGCCACCCGTACCGATGCCATTCCGTCAGGCACCCGGCCTGCTACCTTCACCGCCTGCTCCCGATCCTTAGCCCCCAGCAGCGTGCCAGCTGCCACGGTCTGCCGCACCACTTCCTCACTCAACCCGAAAGCACCGTCCATTAACCCCTGAGCCCGGGCGCTTTGCACCCAAAAACGCCGCTCATGGCCCAGTACCTCCTCCAGTACCTCACCCACCTGCACCACCACTCCGCTCTTGCCCGTGCCGGATCGGGTTGAGCGCAGCACCGCCACCAGCGCCGCCGCATGCAGGTCCAAGATCCGCTGCGGCCCCTCGCCCAGCACCACCTCAAATCCCTTCGGCGGCTGCACGTTTAGTGCTGCGGCGAAGTGAGGCACCGCCGCAGCCACCAGCTCCCGATCGGACGTGCCTGCCCGCACCTCCTCGGCCAGCTCCATCTTCCCGGCCTCGGCAGCGGTCACCATCTCCCGTACCCGCGCCGACTCCGCACCCAGCTGCCGCCACCACTCCCCAGCCGTACGCGCCAGCAGCAGCACCCGTACCCGGCGCCCCTCATCCCCAGCCACCTCCCGCAGCAGCCCCGCCAGCCCCGTCCGGGTCTCGGCGTAGTCCACCACCAACAGCACCTGCTCCTCATTCACCGCCCGCCACCGCGCCAACGCTTCGGCCTCGCTATCATCGGCGACCTCCAGCACCCCCCAACCGGCCCCCAGCTCTTCGGCCAGCTGCACGGCCAGCCGGGACTTACCCACCCCACCTGGACCGGTCACCAGCCGCAACCGCCCCGCATCGGCATCGGCGCACCAAGCCAGCAACTCCGCCAGCTCCCGCTCCCGCCCGGTGAACGGCACCACCCCTCGCGACGGATGCAACAACGACGCCGGCCCGGCGACATCCGGCCGCAACTCCGCCACCTTCGCCAAGGCCTCAAGCGCCTCAGCCCGTGCACGGGAACGCTCTAGCAGTGTCGGAGCGAATGCCCCGCACACCCCACCGATCACCGCCCCGATCACTGCCCCGAGCGCCTTACCGTCCAGCGCAGCAGCCACCACCGCGCCTAACGCAGCCACCAAAACAATCGAAAACGCACGCCACCAACCGGCCATACCGACATCTCTAGACCACACCGCCGGCCATGGCACACCCCGTTACCTAACCGCAAACCACGACCTTTCCCAATGCCTTCCCAAACGGGTCACGGCCAGCCGACGAGAACGACGTTTATGCAGTTAAGCGGCGTATTCAGCGGTCGATGTTCACCTGACTTCTAATCCGACGGTCGCAGGTTCGAATCCTGCAGGGTGCGCAACCAAGACCAGGTCATCTAGCCGCTGACCTGGTCTTTTGCTTGTCCGCGGTTCGTTCCCCTCAGGTAGCCGCAGGTAGCCGGAAGCAGCCGTATGCCACCGGTCGCGGAACATACGCGGAATGGACCCGGCCCTGTTTTCCCAGGTGGGACCGGCGGTTCCGGAGGTTCGCGGAAGGATTCCGAGCCCTCCGAGGCACGTCGCAGGGTGGTTCGTGATGTCGAGGTGTGGCACGATGCGCCTCATGACGACCCGAAAGGCCGATGCCGCGTAGACGGCCGAGCATCCTCCGCGCGCAAGTGTGGGCGAATCGCCGACGCTACCGCCCAGCTCCCAAGATTCCCGGCGTCTCCAGCCGGACCTGTGCAGCCATCGCACGAATCGAGCTCCAGCGTCTAGGGCCTGGAGCCGTCGTCGGCGCCTTCGCCGAATACGAGCGGTTCCTCCGGCAGCCCGGCCGCTACCTCTATCTGCCCGAAGCGAACTGTCCTTGCTGCGACCCGGCAGAGGCTCGGAACACGCTGGAATACGCCCTGCGACGCCTTCGATCTTCAGCCAAGGCAGAGCTTTCACAAATCGTGACGCGGCTGGACGAGGAGTTCTACCGCCGGACCATCCCAGACCCTTGGGCGCGTTATTACCCATGGCGCTTCGGCGGATGGTGGCATCACCGCATTCACGAACAATGATCACCTTCCGACACGGCGAAGTGCCCCGGTGTGAGCCGGGACCCTTCGTCGTCATGGTGTTCCTACGATGCCTCACACAGTGAGCGCGACCAGGATGCGCTGGTTGGCCACGTCTCGTTGGCCGTCGATGCACTTGGCGTAGACCCTGAGCAGCACGTCCACCCCGTGACCGGCCCTCTCCGCCGCTTCCGGCGCGCGCACCCCGGTGTTGAGCCAGAGGGAGACCGCCGCGTGCCGCAGGTCGTACGGCCTGCCCGCCAGAGGTGAGGCGACCTGGTCGGGGGTGAAGGCATACGTCCGAGCCTCCTTCCAGACCTTGGCGTACGCCGACCCGGAGATCAGCCCGCCCGTACGGATCCGGAAGAGCCGGCCGTCATCTCCGGCGCCGTGAGTGTCGAGGTGGCCGCGCAGAATGGCCACCAGTTCCGGTGGGATCGGCACCGACCGTATCTCCTTCTCGGCTCGGTGCTTGAGACCACGATCGTCATGGGTCTCCCCCGAGTCGGTGAACCGCTTGTTGCTCTGCGGCTTGGTCTTCTCCAGGGTGAGCACTCCCCAGCCGGACGCCGGAAGGTGACAGTGAACCGCGCCGGGATTGATGGAGGCTCTGATGCACCCCGGCTTTCGCCGCCAGCGCAAGCGCATCGCAGAACTCGCCCGAGCGGTCAAGCGCTCACTGCGTTAAGAGCGCCTAACAGAATGAAGCGGTCTTCTTCCGGCACCCGCTGGGCGGATGAGGTTGTCGGTACGCGCAGGGTTGACGCGCTCCGGTTTGCACGTATCTTTCATTTAGGAAAGTTTCCTAAGAATCCCCTCTGTTGCACATCCCCGAAGTAAGGCGCGAAGCGGGGTGTACGGAACGTGAAACGGCCATCTGTCACCAGTACTAGGAGAGGGTATGAGAAGAACCCTGCGCGTCCTCGCCGCGACCGTGCTCGCGGTGGGAGCCGTTACCGTCGGGTCGAGTGCGCTGAGCCCGGCGTCGGCAGAAGTCAATGACTGTGACTACACCTTCGGTCAGAACTCGTTTTCCGCCCGATGCGCGACGAACGGTCCTGCCTACGAGTTCCGCGCGTGGGTCCAGTGCATCAACGGCCGTAGGGACGGCGGCTGGGTGACGACCAACAGCGGTCAGTGGAGCATAGCGAGCTGCGGACCATGGTGGATCGACCGCCTGAGCTACGGCATGGACGTGCGTCCGCTCTCCTAACGCGGGTACGGCGGTACCGCTGGGGCGTGGCCGGCTGCGGTGCTTCCGGCGAAGAGCTCCTATCAAAATGAGGTGTGATCGCGTCTGCACTGTCCATGGGCGCCGCCTACCTGGGTGAAGGTTCTCAGCGCACCGGCGCCGAAAGAGAACCGCCTCATGCTGTTAGGTGCTCTTAGCCTAGATCCACCCCGAGGGGCAGAAGACGGTCATCGACCGATCTTCTGGCACATTTCGCCTCGGCGCCGAAAACCTTGGGGCTTTCCGACTCGTACATGCCAAACTCTCCCGCATGGAGATGCGAGACGGGCAAGTGGCAGCCGAAGTCCTGAAGTCATTGGATTACCTGATCCAGGAGGCTGGCAACATCCAGGTCACTGGGGATCAGACCGGCAAGAAACGCTATCTCAACTGGATCGACACCGCCGAGGGTCGACTTCGGCAGCATTTCACAGAAACTCGCATAGCCGACGACCTACTCACACCACGGTTTGAGCGAATCGACCGTGACTACAGCAACCCACCTCCTCTCGGGTTCAACATCGCGCTCCGCGGTGAGGTCGAAAAGCAGAAGGGCCGACTCACTCAGCTTAGAGATGAACTCCAACAACTGATGAAGTGGTCAACCCGCGCGGGAAAGATCGCGATCCTGGACTGCAACGTCTACATGCACTGCATCATGTTTAACGAAATCGATTGGCGTAGGAAACTCGGCGAGGATGTTGTTCGGATTGTGCTGCCAATCGCTGTAATCGACGAGCTCGATAAGATCAAGTACATGGAGCGAGGCAATCGCGGAGATCGTGCCCGAACGGTACTCAAGGTCCTCGACGGATATCTCGACGATCTCCAAACCGATGGCTTTGCACCACTCAGAGCAAAGACGACTCTCGAAATTTTCATGGATGAGCGCAGCCATCAGAGAACTCAAGACGTGGATATCGAGATCGTCAGCAGAGGCGTTCTCCTGCAACAGATCACAGGTGCGCCAGTTCTCGTCGTAAGCAACGACCGTGGCATGCGGCTCAAGGCCCACACCCGAGGGTTGACGCCTTGGGCGATTCCAGAGCATCTATTGCTGCCGACTGCTAAGTAGACAGGCCGGGCAGCACACCAGCACCATAGGCGCTGAGAACCCCGCCCAAGGCGCCGCTGACCACTGGGGAGTTAACGCATCCGATTTGCAGGAACCCCAAGGAAGAGCGGGCCGCGTGGCTCTGGCTGTACAGCCACGAGTACAGCCAAGGGGACGAACTCTGGCGGAACTCAGCGAACGTCCACGGACACCATACCCGCAGGCCAGAGCTTCAGACATCGATCGAACCGACTTCTTTTAATCCGCAGGTTCCGGGTTCAAGCTCCAGACGCCTTGCCCTAATGACCACTGTGCAATATGCGTGCAATGATCATGGAGTTCATGGTGATGAGACCTGGTCGCGCCGCAGGTGGGAGGCCATATCTCAGCCGGAACGGTCACGTCCTGTAAAACCGCTGCAGGCACTGCCGGAAGATATCTCGAGCGCTGTCTACCTGGCTTTGACCTGTCATCCCCCGAAGTGGACATACGCCACGGTGCCAGGACGGGCGCCAAGAGCAGGCAAAACGCCAATATGTGGTGGGTGGACGAGCCGACTCAGCTTCTTGTCTACATCATGCCGCCAAGCCTCCGGAGCTTGTCATCAAGGGAGCGTAGGACGCCGGGGAGCGTCTCTGCTGCGTACGATAAGGACGCCGCAGTTCTGCTGAGGTTGTTTCCGTCGAACACTTCCGCTGCATAGGCGAGGCGACTCGCTGTGAGATTGTCGACCCCTACTGGGGCATCGTTCATCACTGAGATGATCTGCCTCAACTCCTGCAAGGCATCTATATTAAGGCTACCCGTCCGTTCCAGCTGCTCAGCGATGCGCTCAAGGCGAGTTACGGGCGGCTCGAATGCCTCTACTAGCAAGGCTTCGATCAGGTCGTCGGTCATAGAGTTCCCGATGAGAGCAAGGTGTTTGCCGTGCTCTCCTTCATGCTTGCGTTTCCATTCAAACAGGAGATCGGGCGAGTAGAGATCCGCGCCTGTCTTCTTGTCATCAACCTCCGCATGATGCGCCAGGCATAGAAGTATTAGATTGCGAAAGGAGTCCCTTTCCTGCTCCTCTTCGGGAGTACGGCAGGGGCGATGACGTGCGGATCCAGGTTGCACACCGTAGATGTGAGCGATCTGGGCGTTCTTCTTGTAGACGCCATGCCTGACTTCGAAAATCACCGGAAAGGGGCAATCCGGGGCATAGCATCGTCCGTTACTAAGCGCCCAGAGCGCCGCCTGTATGGGGGCTGGAATGTTCCTTCGCTTGTCGCGCTTTTCGACCACGCCCAGAGACTAAATCGCCTGACCGGCTTCGTGAAGACGGCCGACTCTGCTGATTGAGCAGGGTGCGCTGCGAGCTTCGCAGCGTAAGGCTGCGACAGGGGAAAATCAGTACAGCGGGTGGGATTACCGTCACCCTAAGTCGAGAACTTCAACCTCGTGACCGCAATGGCCGCCCCAGCGCAGGGTGGCGGCACGAGAAGGGGGACTCGACCATGCCCAAGTACCTGATTCAGGCGACCTACACCGCAGATGGCCTCAAAGGAGTGTTGCAAGATGGCGGCACCGGACGCCGGCAAGCGGTGGAGCGCATGGTGGAAAGCGTCGGCGGGCGGGTCGAGCAGATGTATTTCGCGTTCGGCGAGACAGACACGTATGTGATCGTCGACCTGCCGAGCAATACGGCTTCGGCCGCTGTGGGTCTCACAATATCGGCCTCTGGGGCGGTACGAACGAAGACGGCCGTCCTGCTGACGCTAGAGGAGATCGACGATGCCGCGCGGATGGAGGTGGCATACCAGGCTCCTGGCGCGTGACAGCCGGGTGATTGCGAGCGCCTGGACTGCGGCTTGTGCGGCTGCTGCCGGGATGGGGTCGGGCGTCGTCGTCTCCGTTCGCGATCTCCAGCAGGACTCGTGCATGGCACCAGTCGATCTCTCCCGGCTCGGGGAGCGGACACCAGCGGGCCAGGCCCTTGCCATCGGGATCGCGCCGGATCTCGTCTTTGCTTGGGTAGTCGGGTAAACCGGCGCCATACGCGACTGCGGTCCGGAAGTCGGTGACTGCGTGTCGGCGGCGGACAGCCACAGATCGGAAGACCGGCTCACCCTCCCAGTCATGGACGATGGGCCGGTAGTCGCTCCATCGGAACGGGTTGTCCCGCTTGGTCGGCCGACCAACGTATATGGCACCCTCGGGCATGCGCCAGCCTCTTGTGCACCGCCTCTAGATGCGCTTCGGCTCTTCGGGTCTCAGCCAAAACCAAGATCCGGGATATGTGCGGGATGATCTTAGGTGTCGGGTAAGAGGCGGGAGCCGTACGCGCAGCTCGGAGGATGTTGCTCGGTTGAACCTTGATCCGCTGTAAAACCGTCGGCGATTTGTGTCGCCCTTACAATCGCCCGATGTCGGCTGGTCTCCGTACGCGGTTTAGGGCGGTCGATGATGCGCGCTTCATCCCTCGGTACGGCTCGCTACCAGACAGGCGCGACCTGCCCGGTTTGCATACCTACGGTGTGGACGTGGCCCAGCGCGAGGTAGACCGAACAGTTCATGCTCCACTACGGCCCGACGAGCGGGTATGCGGAGAGTGGTACCGCGTCACCTCCCGCAGGCAAGGTGGGCCGTTTCACTTTCGGGCGATGCGGATGGACACGGAGCTGGGGGCGAACGTCAGGATCACCGGTCACTGGCGTTCGGGAGATTGGCATCCGGGTGAGACGCTTGAACTCCTGAGACGTAAGGGATGCAGACTCGCGATCATGGGTGCTCAGATGGAGTTGGCCCCTAATGAGATGATCGAGCGCAGAGGACGACGAACCCTCTTGGTGCCGGAAAACCGGTCGCTCCAACCGTGCGGCTGCATCTGGACAGTGCCTTCAAACGAATGGATGCGGGCGAAGATCGCATAATTGGGAGACCGGGTGGATTGGGGAAGCATTCAGCATGACCCGGCGGGGTGTGCCGACCAGGTCGACGCCGCCTTTGATCGAGGCGATCCCCTGGTCGGGGTGGCCGTGATCGGGTTGTCCCTGTGTCATGACGATGCCGAGGTCATCGCTCCCCGGGCTCGTAGAGCCATCGCCTCCGGCGAACAGCAGCTTCGCTGCCAGGGGTTGACCGCCGTGTCACACATGGTCCGCCGTACCGGTGAGATCGATGACGTGACGCTGGAGACTCTCCGGCCGCTTCTGCACGACCTGAACCCTGTGGTTCGCGAACATGCGGGCAGCATCGTCGCCGATGTGTGGATCTTCGTCCCGCATCCCCGTCTGCCGGCTTGGTTGAGCAGGCGACAGAGACTACAGAGCATCAAATGGTGGTTCGTGATGAGGTGGACCGGCATCGGCCTGTACTTCCGCCGACCTTGAACGGAGGCCACCTGCCGTTGATCTCGCGAAAAGCGCTTTTCAAGATCCGGAACATGTGCGGATTGGCCTCCCCTCTCCAATGAAGGTCACCTGATTTGCCAGCAGGTCAACGTGCCGCCAAGCCAAGAAGCAGCGTTCCACTTCTAGTCCGACGGTCGCAGGTTCGAATCCTGCAGGGTGCGCTAGGTACGGCAATGATCCACAAGTGGCCTGGTAGACCATTGCCAGACCATCGTGTCAACCGGACGCCCGGCGGGAGCGGCGAGGGATGGTCGCCACTGTCGCCTCCGCCGCCGCCTGGGCAAGCTCGGGCAGTACCGACGTGTAGGTGTCCGCGGTGAAGCTGTGCCGCGAATGTCCGAGCGTCTCCGAGATGACCTTCATGTCCACCCCGGCCGCCAGACCGAACGTCGCCGCGCAGTACCTCAGATCATGGAAACGGATTGGCGGCAGCCCGGCTCGCCGGATGAGGATCTCGAATCGCTGTGAGGCGTACTCCTCGCGCAGCACCTCACCATTGCGCCGGGTGAACACCGCCTCGGAGTCCACCCGGTCGGCGGCCCGTAGCCGCTCCTTGCTCTGGCGCACCCGCCACGCCTTGAGCAGCCGCACGTTTTCCTCATCGAGTGTGATCGTGCGCAGGCCCGCATCGGTCTTCGGGCCCGGCCCGTCGGCCAGCTGCACCACGCTGAGAGTGCCCGCCTCCAGATCGACGTCCGGCCACTCCATCCGCCGCGCATCCCCCGGCGCAGCCCCCGCGTGGACACAAGGTGGAAGAGCGGATACAGCCGCTCCTGGTGCTTCTCGCACCAGTCAAGGAACACTCCCGCCTGCCGAGGGGCACACCATCATCGGCCCCGGCACGACCCCTGTCCGCTCCCACCGCACCACCTGCGGCGGCTCGACATGCTTGGACGGGTCATGGCTGATCCGCCGCGTACGCACCGCGTACGACAGCGCCGACGACAGCACCCGGTGCACGAGATGAATCCGCGCTGCCGACAGCGGCCGAGAGGAGTGCGGGCCCCCGCCTCGCCACTCGGCGGTCACCCGCACGGCTGGCAGCCGCCGCAACATCTCGCTCGGCTTCTCTCCCTCGGCCAGGTTGTTGATCTGCCCGAGCGCCTCATACAGGTCGTCCAGGTGGGTCTCCCGCAGCGCGGCGAGCCGCAGGTGCCCGATGCCGGGCACGGCGTACAGCTCGACGAATCTGCCGGCCAAGACGGCGTGGGCGCCCGCCCACGGTCCGCTCGATCCGTGTCCTCATCCTGCCGGTCAGGGGCCGCCCGTAGTTTCCAGCGAAAAAACAACGCTAAGCGGCGGGGCCGGGCTGGCGGGTGACGCACCAGGGGCAGATGGCCAGAACCGCGGGTGCCGGGACGGCGATCGTGCGGGCGCAGGGCCGTCGGCTGCAACAGGTCGAGCACAGGAAACGGCCCCCGAGGGAGGTTCCCCCCGGGGGCCGGTCTTGCCTTGCGCCCTGCTCAGGCCGCCTGGATCCTGTTCGCGTCGGCCGACACCGCCGAGGCCAGGGGCGCGAGTGCCCTGCCCGCCTACCCCGAGGTGTTCCTGGTGCCCGGGGTGCTTGTGCTCGCCCTCGTCCGTTCCTTCGACCGAACCACCCGCACCTGGGCCGGGGGTCTGGCGATCGGCACCCTGCTGGGTGCGCTCGCCGTCGCCGTGGTGGCGCTCGCGGTCACGGCCTGACCGGCCGGTACCGCACACTCAGCTCGGCCGTGGGGTCGCCGGCGCCGACCCGGTGGAGGTAGTGCGGCCGGCCACCGGGGAGGTCCAGCAGCCGGATGCCCTCGCCGAGCAGCACGGGCGCGATGTGCAGGTTGATCTCGTCGAGCAGCCCGCGTTCGAGAAGCTGGCCGCCGATCGTCGGCGAATGCACCTCGACGTTCCTGCCGCCGGCCGCGGCCAGCGCGATCCGTACCGCCTCGGCCACGTCACAGTCCAGGAATGTGACACCGTCGGCGGGCTTGGCGTCCTCCGGATGGTGGGTGAGCACAAAGATGGGTCCGCTCCAGGCGCCGCCGTAGACGATGCGGGGATCCGGGAAGTGGTCCCAGCCGCGCCGGCCGCCCAAGATCGCGCCGGTGGTCGCGACGTACTCCTCGATCAGGCCCGGCTGAGGCGAGATGCCGGTCATCATCCAGTCCATCTCGTGGTTCGGCCCGGCCACGAACCCGTCCAGGGACATGGTGAAGTGCCAGAGCACCTTGCCGTTCGCTGTCTGCGGTTCGATGTCGTTCACTGCTGTCTCCTCTGCCGGCTGATTGCCTCGTGCGGTATTGAGACGGCATCCACCGCGGAACCTCATCGGTCCAGGGTGGGTGGGAGGTTGAACGACGGGAACAGGGCCGGCTCGTGGAACGCGACGATCTCGGTTATCCGGCCGTCGCGGACCCGCAGCACGCCGATGCCGAACGGCTCGTACGCGTGCCCGCCCGGCGGACACCGGTAGGTCGCCGCGGCCAACTGGCCGTTGGCGCTCGTCGGCAGCATGCGCAGCGTTCCGATGTAGTCGGGTGAGCCGGCGTCCCAGCTCGCCGACAGCGCTGCCAGCACGCCGTCGCGGTCGGCGAACCACTCCGGGTACGGCGGCATCGTCGCCCGCACGTCCCGCGCCAGCAGCTCGGCGACCTCGGTCAGGTCGCCGCGCTCTACCGCGGACATGTAGCGGCGCAGGATCCTGCGGTCCTCGTCGGTGGGCGGGGCTGACGGGGCCCAGTCCGACCGGCCGGGCGGCAGGTGGGTGCGCAGGGTGGCTCTGGCCCGCTGCAGTGCGCTGTTGACCGAGGCGACACTGCCGTCGAGGGCCTCGGCCGTCTGGCGGACCGGCCAGCCCAGCACGTCGCACAGGATCGTCGCGGCGCGCTGCCTCGGTGGCAGGTGCTGGATGGCGGCCAGGAACGCCAGCTCCAGGGTCTCCTTCGCGACCACCGCGGCCTCCGGGTCGTCGGCGCTCGGTGCCACCGGCTCCCACAGGTGGCCGGGGAACGGCTGCAACCACGGGCCGGCCGGCGAATCGGCCTGGTCGGGCAGCGTCCGGCGGCTCCGGCCGTCGAGGAAGTCCAGGCAGGCGTTGGTGGCGATCCGGTACAACCAGGCGCGCAGTGAGGAACGGCCCTCGAAGCCGTCCCGGCCGCGCCACGCCCGCAGGAACACCTCCTGGACCAGGTCCTCCGCCTCGTCGAACGACCCGAGCATCCGGTAGCAGTGCACCCGCAGCTCACCCCGGTGCCGCTCGGCACGTTCGGCGAAGTCGGTCACCGGGCGGCCCCGCAGCCGCATCATCTCTTCCTCGGAGAACACATCCCGAGTCGCCACGAACCCACCACCCAGCCATCGACCGTCACCAAACGGACGACAGGGTACGGGGCGGTCAGACCAAGATCAATTCCTGGATCCTTAGCGTTGTTTTTCGCTGGAAACTACGGGCGGCCCGTCAGGGCACCGACTATCCGGATGACACGGAAGAACCCCATATGGGGACATTGGAGAATCCAAGGCGAATTGGCCCGGTTGGGCGACATCATCGTGGCCTCAACGGTGTGGGCGATCCCGCGCCGGCAGGACTGCGCACCCCGGACGGTGCAGGCCCGCAACCTGGTGATGGCCGAAGACCCGTCGTCACAAGCGTGATCAGCGAATACCGCCACGCCGCTTGACCACAGCTCAGGACAGCGCCTGCCCGCCCCGCGTTCTGCCCGCGCGCGCAGTCTTCTGGGACGCCGGCCGCTTCGACGGCTCGGCGTTCGATGAGGCAGCTCATCGACGGGCTTCGCCGGCGGGTTCGTGGCGGGGCGCCAGAATCGGCCTGCCCGCTGCTGGCTATCCTGTGGCACGTCGAGCCAGGCACGGCTCCCCACCACGAGCTCACCGGAAGGCGACGACCGTGACAGCCTCCCAGCGCCGGAGCACATGGCCGGCGACGACGGTGGTGGCGCACGTGGTCCTGGCTCTCCTGACGGTGATCATCCTGGCGGGCGTCTGGCACCTCGGCGCGGACCTGTGGCAGATCCTCGCCTCGGCGGGTGCTGCCGTCCTGCTCCATGTGGGAGCGGTGGTGGCCCATCGACGGCCGTGGGTGGGGTACGCGATCGGCGCGCTGGCAATGCTCGTCCTGGTGACGATGCCCTTCCTGGGTTGGTCACCGAACATGCTGCCCTCGGCTGTGTGCTTCCCCCTGACGTTGTGGCGGCTGACCAGCCTGGTCTCGGTCAGGTCCTCGGTGGTCGCGTTGGCCGTCGCCGCGCTCGGGATCGTCCTCACCGAGCTGGTGGCGTGGGCCCGGCTGCCCCCTGACATCCCTGGGTGGACCCGCCTGGTCGAGGGCGGGCTGCTGATGCTCGTGGTCGGCGGTGTGTGGCTTGCGGCCCTGCTGGTACGCCGCAGGCACGAGGCCGGCCGACGAGCCGAGAGCGAACGACTGGCCGCGGCGGTCGCGGACGAACGGGCCAGCATCCGCCGCGACCTGCACGACGTGATCGCCCACACGGTCACCGTCATGGTCGCGCGGATCGAGGCCGCGGCGGTGACGACGGCGGATCCGGCGACCCGCCGCGAACTCGGCGACATCGCCGAGGCCGGCCGGGACGCCCACCAAGGTCTGCGAGCGATGCTGGCCACCTTGGGCCCGGCCACCGTGGCGCCGCGCGCCGATTCCCGGCCCAGACAGCTCCCGATCTCGCTCGATGCCCTCCCTGACCTCGTGGCCTCGGCGGCGAGCCCGCTCCATGCGGTGACGTTCGCGGAGGTGGGTGAGCGACGGCCGCTGAGCCTGAGTGCCGAGGTCGCGGCGGTCCGGACCGTGCAGGAGGGCATCACCAACGCGCTGCGCCACCTCGAACCACCGGTCGAGGTGACCGTTCGCCTGCACTGGACCCCGGCCGAGGCGATGGTGGAGGTGCGCGACGATGGCGGCAAGGCGCTTCGCGACGTCGGCAGCCAGGGGACCGGCTTGATAGGGATCGAGGAACGTGTGCGTACCGCAGGCGGCACCCTGTCGATCGACGACGGGGACGAGGGGTGGGTGCTGCGGGCGCGGCTCCCCACGAAGGAGGGGAATGACCGAACGAAGTGAGGGAATCAGCAAGCACAGCACCTTGGTCATGAGGCCGACGAAGGAGGTCTCGTGACCGGGATCCGTGTCATGCTCGTCGACGATCAGGAGTTGCTGCGGGCCTCGCTCCGTACGGTGCTGTCGGCCGACGAACGCATCGAGGTCACCCACGACGTCGCGAACGGCAGCGACGCGATCGAGGTCGTCCGGCGGCACCGCCTCGACGTGGTACTGATGGACATCCGCATGCCGCGCATGGACGGGGTCGCCGCCACGGCGGAGATCGTCAGGATCGCACCGGCGACCCGGGTGCTCATGCTGACGACGTTCGATGACGACGAACTGGTCGTGGCCGCCATCCGGGCCGGCGCGAGCGGCTACCTGACCAAGGACGTCCGGCCCGCAGCCCTGGCCCAGGCCGTGTGTGATGTCGCCTCCGGGACGTCGGCGCTGGCCCCGGGGGTGGCCGCGACGATCCTCGATCTCGTACGGCAGGTGCCGGTGCGGAGGACGGCAGCCCTGGACGGCCTCACCCCACGCGAGGTCGAGATCTTCGGCCTACTCGCCCGCGGCAGGTCCAACAGCGAGATCTGCGCGGAACTGGTGCTGAGCGAGAACACGGTGAAGTCGCACGTCCGGGCCGTCCTGCAGAAACTGAACCTGCGCGACCGCGTGCACGCGGTGATCCACGCGTACGAGAACGGGCTTGTGGGTCGCAACGATCTGCCTGACTGAGATTCCATCCTGCCGGGTGGTGCCGTCTCACCCCTTCGGGTGATGTCGGCCGGTGACGCCCGGCCTAGGTTCGACGTCGTGCATTTCCTACCTCTCCGCTTTCCTCGTGTGACCTCCCTCATCGTCCTCGGCGGTGTGCTCGTCACCCTGTTGCTCGGCTGGACGGCACCGGCCCATGCCACCGGCGAACGGCTGGTCGACGACTACCGCTCCGTCTACGGCACGCCGGGTGTCGCGGCGGCCGTGATCGACGGGTCGTCGGTCGAGACGATCGTCCGCGGCCGGGACGGGGACGGCAATGCGGTGACGGCGCGGACTCGGTTCCGGATCGCGTCGATGAGCAAGTCGATGACGGCGGCGGCGATCATGCTGCTGGTCGACCGTGACGGCGTCTCCCTGGACGACCCGGTCGTCAAGGTCCTGCCCGACTTCAGGATGGCCGATCCGCGCTTCACCGGGATCACCGTGCGCCAGGTCCTCAGCCATACCTCGGGGCTGTCGAACAGCACGAACAACGAGTACGTGTTCCCGCCTCCGCGCAGCGCGCAGGAAATCGTGGCCGGGCTGGCCGACAAGACCCTGGCCGCCGATCCGGGCACCCGCTCGGAGTACCACAACACCAACTACTCGATCGCGGCGAGGATCGTCGAAGTGGTGTCGGGGAAGTCCTTCGACGCCTTCCTCCACACCGAGCTGTTCACGCCGCTGGGCATGACCGGCACCAGCTCGACGCTGGGGTGTTCCGATCGTGCCGAGGGCCTGCCGTCCGGGTACGAGGTCGTTCTCGGGGTTGCCGTCGCGGCACCGGAGATGCCGGGGATCTGCGTCGGCAACGGCGGGGTGATCTCGACCCTGGACGACATGGTGCGGTGGCTGCGGTTCAACCAGGGAACCTTCGGGGCGGACCTGCTGAGTGCCGGCTCCCTGGCCGAGTTGCACACCGTCCAGCCGAAGGCCGGCGACTACGCCCTCGGCTGGCAGTCCCGCCCCGTCGCGGCAGACGCCCCGCCGTCGGTGATCGGCCACGGCGGAACACTGGCGACGTGGACCGGGGACATGGTCTTCTCGCCCAAGACCGGTGTGGCCGCCCTCGTCCTCACCAACAGCGGCGGCGATCCCAGCCTGCTCTCGACCAACCTTCTCGCCGAACGGATCGGGGCACCGGCAACGCCGATGAGCAACCCGCTCACCGTCGTGAACGCGGTCCTGCTCGGGCTCACGGTGGGGATGGCCGCACTGCTGGTCACCGCGGTCGTCCGAGCGCGCCGCTGGGCCTCGCGGCGCCGCGCGGCGCGCCGGCCGAGGCTGGTTCTGCGGCTCGTGCCCCTTGCCCTGGTGACGGTGCTGGGCGCGGTGCTGCCGACGCTGATCTGGGGGGCGTTCAGCTTCCAGTACTGGATCGTCACCGCCTGGCTGCTGCCGCTGCTGGCGCTCTTCTGCCTCATCTGCTGCGTGCTCGGGGCGGTCGCACTCGGCCGCCGCCTCTGGTGCTTCCGCCGCGCCGGTCAGGCGACCTTCGCACCGGTACGGCCGGCCACGGCGGACAGCTGACCTGGGCGGGAACCTGGCCGGAGCCGCCATCGCCACCCCCGAGGAGACGCCGTGACCTGGTTTCATCGGCACCGCATGCAGGCCGTGGACGTCAGACACGACACGTACACCATCGGCGGCGGCCAGGTCACCCTGATCTTGCGCCGACGCCAATGCGGTAAACACGACACCGAGGCCATCACAGGCCACTGGCCAGCCGAACGGTTCCTGCCCGTGAAGGAGGTCTGACCGTTGACCGCCGCCCGCGAGGTGGCAGGCTGGCAGCCAGACCCCCGGGAGGACATGTGAGCTGGACCAAGCACTCCACCCCCGAGTTCCAGGCCATCGCTGACACGTTGACGATACTTGAACGTCTCACCGTCACCTCCGACCTGCCCGACCAGCCGGACATGAAGCGGGTCAACCAATGGATGGTGGAGGCATACGCCAAGTGCTGGATGCAGGAGTGGCTGAAGCCATGAGTAAAGCTCTGTGGATCGTCGACCTCGACGGCACCCTAGCCCTCCGAGGAGACCGGAACCCCTACGACTGGCACCGGGTAGGGGAGGACACACCAAACCCGCCCGTCGTCGCTGTCGTTCAAGCGCTGATCCTCGCCGGACATCCGATCGCCTACGTGTCCGGACGCAAGGAACAGTGCCGCCGCCAAACGGAGATGTGGCTGGCCGCCAACGTCGGCCATCTCGACGACGCCGAGGGCCTGTGGATGCGCGACGACCACGACAACCGGCCCGATGTGAAGGTGAAACGCGACATCTACCAGCGGAACTTCACCCTCAGAAAGATCGCTGGGGTCATTGACGACCGCGCGGGCGTGGTCAAGATGTGGCGTTCACTGGGCCTGACTGTCCTGCAAGTCGCCGAAGGAAACTACTGATGAGCGCCCGCGGCATCACCGAGGAGGACCGTTGAGCAAGGACATGCTGTCCTTGCTCCGCCGTGAGGTGGAGGCGAGACTCACCACGGCCCGCGCCGCAGCGGACAAACCTTTCCAGGAGCCGGGAATGACGTTGTTCATCACAACCAAAGCCGGCGACTACTACCACCTGACCGAGTGTCCAGGGTTCCAGGCAGGTCGCCACGGCAGCGAACAGGCCGGATACACGCTCCACGACATCCTGGAAACGAGCGAGGCGGACGCCCGCGCAGCAGGCAAAAAGCCATGCAAGCAGTGCGTAGCCGACCGGTCGTGAGGAAGGCCCGAGAACTAGATATGCCAGTAGACCCACTGGGGTCTACCTGGAATCGAACCAGGATAGAAGGAAGCCCTCGAATGGCCTCACGACCGGAACACGAGGAAAGCGGGAAGGCTGGATACTTTTCCAAAAAAGGTGAGAAGGAAGCCCTCCCATGGCCTCGCGATCTCCACGCTATCAGGCGGGGATCAGCTCGTGCAGCGTCCCGGGCGTGTACACCCGCGCGCCCTTCGGTAGATCGGCCGGCGCCTGCAAGCCGATGTATGTGGTGTGCTCACCCGACGAGCCCTTCTGCCGCAGCAGGTCGGCCAGGTATCGGACCCGCAGGTGGTCGCGTTCGACGATTGAGCGCACCAGGAGAGAGGCCGTGACGCGGTTACCTTCCACCTGGTTGAAGCCGGGGTGGCCCTTCAGGTAGAGGTGCAGCCACTTCGCCCGCCAGGCGCCGTCGTCACCGCGCAGGAAGACAAGTGGGAGGGCGACGCGGCCTGCGCCACGCAGGTCGGACTTCATCCGTACCGTGCGCGGCTCGAACGGCAGGCCCTCCTGCTCGGCGTCCCTGCTCATGAAGCCGAAGAACGCCTCGGCGGCTTCGTCGAACGCTTCGCCGCTGTAGATGTTCACCTGCGGAATGATGATCGACCGGGTCGCCTGGGCAAGGCGGATGTTGATGAACTCCGACGCGCCGTCGGTGGCGTCGGTGAGGTCGCCGGAGTATTCAGCGAAGCCGTTGCGGTAGCTCGTCCACGAGATGTGCTCAGGATTGCCGTATGAGGCGTCCAACATCAGGGCCGACAGGTCGTAGTCGGTGCGCCGCTCGGCCTGCCGCCAGTAGACGAAGAACCGCAGCAGCTCCCCGTCCACCGCCGACAGCGAGCCGCGCGGCAGCATGCCAAGCCCGGGCGCGACGGCCTTGCCGGACAGCGGCAGGGCGACGTCGAGCACCTCGGGATCGACGATCAGCTCGCCAAGGTCGGGAAGCCGCCGGGTGATCTCCGCGTCCAGGATGGCCGCCGCCCGCGACACGACGCTCTCCTCGATCGGGGGGCGGGCATCGGCCGTCGCCCATGCCCGGCCGTGCCGGTTGGCGAAGACACGCCCGGCGGCCGGCGCGAGCCGGTTCTGCAGGTGCTCACGCAACGACAGCAGCACCCGGCCGGAGGCGACCGCCGCGGCCTTCTCCGCGGCGTCCAGCACAGCCGAGGCTGAAGAGCCGGTTCGCAGCAGGTGATCGAGGCGGCGCAGCAGCGCGCCGGGCGCCTTCCCCAGCAGCTCGACCGCGTCGCCGGTACGGCCGGCCGACAGGGCCGCCTCGACACGGCTGTCGAAGCTGCGCGCCGGACGGACGCCGCGGGCGACCTCGAAGACCTGGACGGCGCGCGGAAGGTGCGGGTACTCGTGCGGGTGCAGGCGCTCGCCGAGCCGCTTCCACTGCTCCTGGTAGCGGGGCACGTCGCCGAGCTTGGCCGGCGTCGCGACCGCGTCCAGGGCCTGCAGGAGAGCGCGGCGCTCGGCCCGGCGGAACGAGCGGAAGCGCGTCCGCTCGGACAGCGTGACGTCACCGCCGGAGCAGCCGCAGGCGAGCCGGAGCACGTCGGTCACCGTGTCCACGAGCAGCGGGCGCCCCGTGGCCAGGCGCACCTCGTTGATGATGGCGCGGTTCTCGCGCACCGGGATGCGTTCGGGCTCGTCGGCGCAGAACGCGGCCAGTGTGCGGAGCGCTGTCAGGTCCTCGGCGGACAGCGGCACTTCCGAGCCCGCCAGCGAGAAGTACAGCTCGCGCGCCTCCGACTCCAGACTTCCGCCCAACTCCAGCATGGTCACCCGGTCGCCGGCCAGCGGAATCAGCTCGGCGTGAGCGGCCAGCAGGTCGGCGTAGGCGTGCTGGTAGTGGCCGTAGCCGGGCAACGCGAGCAGGTTGAGCGTCGCCGACTGGACGCGCGTGGCGGCGACCGGGTCGAGCAGCGCCTCCCGCAGGAGCCCGACCCAGAACTCGATGGTGTCGGGGACGTTCTTGGGGAAGTTGAGGAAGTACGCGTTGTGCTGCACGTGGTCACCGACCAGGTGGCGGACGGCCGCCAGGACCCGCACGCCGAGATCGACCACGGTTTCGCCACGCAGCCTCGCCAGACGGTCGAGCAAGGCCGCCGAGCACTTGAAGCCAACGCTCAACAGCGCGGCGTCGAGCTGGCGGGCGGCCACCTCTCCCCAGCCCGGGTGGGAACCGGCGGGAGCGTCGCCGATGGGGACGCACAGCCGCCGGGCGATGACGAGGCTTTCCAGAGTGTCCACGAATGCACCTTATAGCCGAGACGCGTCTATGCTCTGCGGGTTTTCTGGGCCTGCACAATCAACCATCCGGTCTCGGCTAAAGGGGGCAATTCAATAACGCATCCCTGGAATGACCTCTGGTGTCTGAACGCTGAAACGCGAAAGGCGGCCTCCCGCTCACGGGTCAGCTTCATACGCCCCTGAGGTGACCGGATCTTGCGGATCTCGAAGTCCATCGCACTCCCCGAGCCGAGGTGTTGCGACGACCGCTAGAAGGAAAGCTCGGTGCCGGGACTCTCGCGTGTCCAGCTACTTCACGCGCCACTCCAGGGCATTGTGGAGGCAGAGGGCCGCACCCCTACCGTCAGACCGTGCGCGAGATTGATCATGATGCCGAGACGCCCGTGTACCGCCAGGTCGCTGACGCCATCCGGCGGGACATCCAGACCGGCCAGTTCCGGCTGCGCCGCCCCCTGACCTCTGAGATTCACCTGCAGCAGCGTTTCGGAGTGGCCCGCGACACGGTCCGAAAAGCGATCAGCCACCTCGCCTCGCTCGGCCTGGTGCGCAAGGTTCCCGGCCGTGGAACCTACGTTCGGGCGCCGGAGGTCACCGTGATCGCTCCGGAGCCGGGCATGCGCATCACCGCCCGGATGCCGACCGAGGTCGAATGCGAGGAGCTGGTATCGATCTTTTAATCCGTAGGTTCCGGGTTCGAGTCCCAGGCGCCCTACCATCTGACCTGCAGCCGTGGTCTTCGAGGCGATAAACAGGATCACTCGTCGTACGCCTGCCGCCAGGGCGGTAAAGGCATGCGAATATGGACTTCGGTGGGATGTGTGATCGCGGCGGGCTGCACTAGATTGCCTGCCATGTCGCTTGCCAGCATTCCCAGTCCCTCCGAAGGGGTCTGGTATTTGGGGCCGTTGCCCATCCGTGGTTACACGATCTGCATCATTCTCGGTGTCGTGGTGGCCGTCGTCGTCGCCGAGCGCCGCTGGCGGAATCGCGGTGGGACGCCGGGAACCATGCTGGACCTGGCGACGTGGGGGGTCCCGTTCGGCATCGTGGGTGCGCGGCTGTACCACGTCATCACCGACTGGCAGCTGTACTTCGGGCCTGATGCCCCCTACCGGCCGATCGACGCGATCCTGATCTGGAGCGACTCCGGACCGGGCTGGCGCGGCCTGGGTGTCTGGGGCGCCGTCGCCCTGGGTGGGGTGGGCGTGTGGATCGCTTGCCGCCGCCGGGGCATCGCCTTGAGCGCGGTCGCCGACACCGTGGCCCCGGCCGTCGCCATCGGCCAGGCCATCGGCCGATGGTGCAACTATTTCAACCAGGAGCTGTTCGGCGGCCCGACCGACCTGCCCTGGGGGTTGGAGATCGATGCGGGCCGTCCGGGGACCGTGCCGGGCGTCACCACCTATCACCCCACGTTCCTCTACGAGTCGCTGTGGAGCCTGGGCCTGGCGCTGGCACTGATCTGGATCGGCGGTCGCTTCGCGCTGCGGCACGGCCGGCTCTTCGCCTTGTATGTGGCGGGCTATACCGCGGGCCGGTTCTGGATCGAGGGCCTGCGCGTCGACCCGGCCAACGAGATCCTCGGGATGCGGCTGAACCAGTGGACGTCGATCGCTCTGTTCCTGGGCGCGATGGCCTATGTCTACCTGACCCGAAACAAGAGGTCCAAGGAGTCTCTGGGCGATGAACGGGTTCCCGCCGAGGTGAAGTGACCCCACGCGATGGCGCCACCTGGATACGGCGGGCCTTGCCGTCACTGAGGCTTTTTCATCCTGATGGCCTGGTACGGGAGAAGCGGGCCAAGCCCGCGTTCCCGATCCACTTGCAGTCGCCGGCCGTGGCGGAGGTAAGGGCGACGTGCCAGGCCGGCGCGCAGACGCCTGGGGCGGAGGCCTGCGCGGTGCCGGTTCCGGTGACGAGGAGCGTGGACGCTGCCGGCACGACGGCGCCGTTTTTCCCGACACCCACGAGATCGACCTGTGACGCCCAGACGAGCTTCGGGCACGGCCCGCACCTCCGCCCAGGCCGTTGCTCGCTCGTACCGGCCTTCCGGCCGGCGCGCCGGTTCCCGGGCCTGGAATTCGCCGTCTCCCCCCATGGTTCAGTGGTGAACCAGTGCGGCCCGGCCGAGCACCGGAACCGGCCGTACGCAAAAAAGTTGGGCCTCCAGGTCTTCTGACCGGTGGGACGAGATGGGCGGCTAACGGCACCACCGGCCGGACCACCCGTACCCTCCGGTGTCGGACCGGTTTCTCCCCGGAGAGGTGGCCCGAACGGGGACGCGTGTTCGATACATAGAGGAAGCCCCTTCCCTTCGCGGCTCAGGCCGGACAGCTGCGGGAGTGCCCCGAACTCCAACGGCTGTCCGGATGTCGTCCCAAGTTGAACCTGCTCTCTCCAGGTAGTCGTATGAGTGCGCACAGCAACGGAGAGGTGGCCCGCGACAGGCGGGCCACCCTCGCCCAAAGGAGAAGACCGCGATGAACCGCACCACGATCGCCGCTGGGCTGATCACTCTCGGCGCCGTCCTGGCCGCGCCCGCGCTAGCCGCCGGTCCGGCTCACGCGACGGCCTCCCCCTCCGACCCGTGGGACGGACTCGGGATCGGACTCGGGAACGGAATCGGGACCGGGATGCTCCTCGACTACGGCAACATCGGCATCCTCTAGGAGTAACCGCACAGGTCTGGAAATGCCGGCGGCCTCGTTCCCCTCCAGAACGGGGCCGTCACCGCGGGACGGCACCGCCGCCCGGCCGCCCGTCCACGGCGTCCTCGCCGGCGGCCGACGGCGGGGCGTCCGATGACAGAGGGCGCGATGGCGGCATCCATGCGATTCCCAAGCCGACAGCGCGGGTTCGATTCCCGTCCCCCGCTCGCAGCACATCCCAACCCGGGCCTCGATTGTTCTCGGGGCCGTCCTGATGGTGACGGCTACCGGAAGGGGCTTCGCCCTGTGGCGGTCAGGTAGAGCGGAAAGAAGACGACCCACAGGATCAGGCATCCCAGGAACCACGCCTCGGGCGTCTCCACCCTGAGAGACCCGAATGAGAAGGCGGCAGGATTGCCCTGATTCAGCCGTTCCTTGGCGTCCGCATAAACCCAGGCGTCAATCCCCAGCACCAAGAGCAAGACGAGAATCGGCACCAACGCGGTAAGGGATGATCCTGTCATTCGCCGCGCTTCCGATCGGCAGGGTCAAGTAGCTTCGCGGTCATCGTACACATCTCGGACCACCGAAATCCCGTCACCCTCGATCCCCCCTCTGCGGGAAGCGGGCCCGCCCCGAGCCCGCCACACGGTCAGAACCCCGCGCGGCGGGACATCCTCAGGGCGCACAGGCAGGTGAGGTGCGCGGCGCGAGACCGCTGCCTTCCACGCTGCGGTACGGGAGGTGGTCAGATGTCCGAGCGAATCACCTGGACCACGCACCACTTTCTCCCAGGCCGACCCGAAGGACCCGCAACGGGAAGACTCGACTCCCGTCACCTACTCCAACCATGAAAGCCCAGGTCAGAGGCCAAATCCTCACCCAATCCTTGATCGTTCTGGCGGAGCTTGCCGATTCTCCGTCGCGAGCGTTCTCACCGGCGGCACATACTGGAGAGGATGAAGCCAGCCAACGGCGTACCCCGTCGTCACCTGCCCACAAGTCCCTTCAAACCCCCGCCCCCGGCCCCGCCTGTCGAGCGGTTCAGCGTGAACGACCGGGTGACCCATGATCGATATGGTCTTGGCGTCGTCACCGGCGTAGAGGACGAGATCGCCGTGGTCGTCGATTTCGGATCGCGACAGGAACGCGTCACGGCACCGTTCAAGAAGCTGTACAAACTCTGAGCCCGCCGCGCCGCGGGGGGAAGCACACAGCACGTGCTTTTCAGCACGTACGACGATGCGCGACTCGTAACTCGGTCAGATAGCGCTTGCTGATCCGGCCACCGTGACGCTCGTCGATCAGAGACCCGATACAGCTAAGGAGATCAGCCCGCGCTCCACTCTCCAGCGCTCGATGACCGGAGTAGGTGCGCAGCACGTCCAGATACCGTGCGGTCGAGTAGGACAGTTCCCGTTCGTAGCGGCGGAAGACGGCCGGCCCGAACCGTGCCGACCGGTCCAGCTCCGCGCTGTCCGCGGGGATCTCCGCTGAGGTGCGCAGGCGCAGCCCCGGCGGGGTCGACGGGTCGAAGCGCTCATAACAGTCCTGCACCTCACGGAAGAAGTCCTGGCTGCCACCGGCGACATGATGCGTGCTGATCGTGGCCAGCGCACCCCCGACGCGCAGGGCGTCGGCCGCCTTCTCCACCCGCACCGCCGGGTCGATCCAGTGAAACGCCGTCGCCGAGACCACGACGTCGAACGGCTGTCTCGGCAGCGGCCAATCCTCGAATGCCGAGTTCTCGACGGCGACAAGCGGGAAACGCGCCAGATTGCGGCGGGCGACGGCGGCCATCGACGCACCGAGCTCCACCGCGATGATCTGACATCCCCGCTCGGCCAGCGGCACGGTGGCCTGCCCCGTGCCACAACCGATCTCCAACACCCGGCATCCCGCACGGGCCCCGGCCAGATCGGCCAGATCGTCGAACAGCTCGGCCGGATAGCCCGGACGAGCCCGGTCGTACAGTTCGGCGTCCTCGGTGAAGGCCTCGCGCAACCTTTCCCGATCGCTCTTGGCCATGCTCGAAGGCTAACCCGCCCCCCGCAGATCAGCATCTGATTCCAAGAGCAAACCGGTGATCAGGCCGCTTCATCCAGCGTGTTCGTTCGTATGCCCGCACCGGGCGGACAAGCCTGAGTGCCTGGCCCCGGAACCGGGACACCGCCGTCTGCCGATCGTCGATCTCTCCGCGCGGTCGAAGGCGGGACCTGCCGGCAGGGTGATCTCTCACGGCAGGGGTCGACGCGATCCATACCGGATGCGAGCTCTTTGGGTCCGGCGCGTAACGGAAGGCTGTTACGTACGGTTCCGGCAGGCGATCTGCCCTGAGAGATCGTCCTGAGACGGTCCGGACCGCGTAAACGCAGTCGAAATTCCTTTCCGCGACACGCTCGTCGGCCATGGACAGTCCCCCACATGCCGACGCCGATCACCCAAGGTAAGAACATGGAAGCGAAAGGTAGCCGCGGGGTGATCTCGTCTCTGGAAGCGACGCCCGGCGAACCCCGCCAGGTTGTGTTGCTGGTCGGGCAACTCCAGGTCGGCGGCACCGAAAAACAGATCCTCCTTCTGGCCACGGGACTGATCCGCAGCGGTGTGGCGGTCGACGTGGTGACGTTGCACTCGGATGGGCCCTACCGTGACGCGCTCGAACGCGAGGGCATCACCGTGCACAACGCCAGATTCACCGGGCTGTCGACGGGGCCCATGGCATTTCCTCGCAACCTGCTCGCGGCGGCACGCCTCATCAGGCTGATACGGCGGCTCAGACCTGACGTGCTGCACGCCTTTCTGTACCACGCCTATGTGGTCGGCGCGCCGATCGCCTGGCTTGCCCGGGTGCCTGTCGTGGTGGCGGGGCGGCGCAGCCTGAGTGTCTTCAAGCGGGTCCGGTACGGGAGTTACACGTTGGAACGCGTCGCCACCCGGCTGACCCGGCACGTGGTGGCCAACGCCGTGGCCGTGGCGGAGGATGCCAGAAGGGTGGAAAAACTCCCACCCGAGAAGCTCAGCGTGATCTACAACGGCCTGCCCGAGTCGGCCTTCCTGCCAGCCAAACCGGCTCAGATCATCACTGACCTGCCAATCGTGTGCAGTGTGGCCAACCTGAAGACGCACAAGGGGCACCGTTTCCTCATCGAGGCCGTCGCGCTGCTGGCCGCCCGGGGTATGCCGTGCACCCTGGTGCTCGCGGGCGAAGGGCCCGAGCGCGATGTCCTGCTGCGGCAGGCGGAGAGCTCGGGCGTGGACCTGCGCCTGCTGGGCCTTCGCCGGGACGTCGAGGCCCTGATGCGCCGGGCCTCGGTGATGGTGCTCGCCTCGCTCCACGAGGGGATGAGCAACGCCGTCATGGAGGCGATGGCGGCGGGCAAGCCGATCGTCGCCACCGCGGTGGGCGGGACCTGCGAACTGCTGAGCGGGCGCGGCCTGCTGGTCCCCCCGGCGGACCCTCGGGCACTGGCCGACGCCTTGGAGCGCGTGTTACGTGACCCCCGCCTGGGCGCGTCCCTTGGCTCCGCCGCGCGTGCCTGGGCGCTGGACAACCTCAACCTGGATTCCATGATCGACCAGCACCTGGTTCTGTACCGACGGCTTCTGGAGGAGCGATGTGCGGAATAGCGGGTGCCGTCTGCTCCAGCGGGGTGGATCCGGAGACGGTCCGCGGCATGTGTGGGACGATCACGCACCGCGGTCCTGACGGGAGTGGCCTGCATGTGGAGCCCTCGGCCGTGCTCGGGATGCGTCGCCTGGCCGTCGTCGATGTGGTCGGTGGTGACCAGCCCGTCTACAGCGAGGACGGCACGATCGTCGCGGTGTTCAACGGTGAGATCTACAACTTCGCCGAGCTGCGCACCGAACTGCTGGATAGAGGACACCGCCTGGCCGCGAGCGGCGACTCCGAGTGCCTGGTCCACCTGTACGAGGAACACGGGGACGCCTTCGTACATCGTCTGCGCGGCATGTTCGCCTTCGCCCTGTGGGATGGGCGCAGGCGCAGGCTGCTGCTGGCCCGCGACCGGGTGGGCAAGAAGCCGCTCTACTGGGGGATGCGGTCCGGCTCGCTGCGTTTCGCCTCCGAGCTGAAGGCCCTGATCGACGACCCGCGGTGGCGCGGCGAGGTCGACCCGGTCGCCCTCCACCACTACCTGACGTTCCAGTACGTTCCGGCTCCCTGGTCGATCTTCGAGGGCATCGGCAAGCTCCCGCCGGGCTCGACTCTGGTGTGGCAGGACGGCCAGGTGCGCGTCGACCGCTACTGGCGGCTGGATGCCACTCCCCGCCTGGGTCCCGTCGTGGAGGCCGAGGAGGCCGAGCGGCTGCGTGAGCTGCTGCTGGAGGCCACCCGGCTGCGGATGATCGGTGAACGCCCGATCGGCGCCTTCCTGTCGGGGGGAGTCGACTCCTCCGCGGTCGTCGCGGCGATGGCACGGCAGTCACCACAGCCGGTCCGCACGTTCTGCGTCGGCTTCGAGGAAACCGGTTTCGACGAGCGGGAGCACGCCAGAGAGGTCGCCGCCCGCTACGGCACCGACCACTCGGAGCTGCTCCTCTCCGCCTCCCCGCTGGATGTGCTGTCCACCCTGGCCTGGCACTTCGACGAGCCGTTCGCCGACTCCTCGGCGATTCCCACCTTCCTGGTGGCCAAGATGAGCAGCCGGGAGGTGACGGTGGTGCTCAACGGGGACGGTGCGGACGAGATCTTCGGCGGCTACCGCCGCTACGCGCTGTTGCAGCGGGCCTCCCGGCTGCGGGTGCCGCCGACGGCCGCACCGTTGCTGGACGCGGCGGGCAGGAGCCTGCGGTCCCTGTCGCGTCGGGGGTCGCTGCTCCGCAGGGTGGGGTGGGGCCTGGAGCTGGCGGGGCTGCCGACCGCCGACAGGTACACGCGTCTGATGTCCTACTTCACCGAGAGACAGAAACGGGAGATCTACACTCCGTGGCAATGCGGCCGGGTAGCGGGCGTCCGCAGCGGAGCCATCATCGAGCGGGCCTTCGAGGAGTCGTTCGCCGGCTGCGATCTCACCCGGATCATGGACGTCGACGTCAACACCTACCTGCCCGGCGACCTGTTGGTGAAGGTCGACATCAGCACGATGGCCAACTCGCTGGAGGCGCGCTCCCCCTTCCTGGACCATGTCCTGATGGAGTGGGCCGCAGGCCTGCCCGGCGAGTTGAAGATCCGCGGGGGGACGTCGAAGTACCTCCTCAAGCGCGCTCTGGCGGACTGGCTGCCCGCGCATCTGCTGCAGCGCCAGAAGATGGGGTTCGGGGTGCCGCTGGCCTCCTGGCTCAGGACCGGGCTGCGCCCCCTGGCACACGATCTGCTCACCGACGCCACCGCCCGTAACCGGGGGATCTTCGATCCACGGGCCGTCGCCCGCCTGCTCTCCGAGCACGCCCGCGGGCGAGACCACGCCAACCGCATCTGGACTTTGATGCAGTTCGAGCTCTGGCATCGAACCCACCTGCCCGCACAACCGGCCGTGCGACCAGTGGTGGACGGTCAGCGGCGACTGCGGTCCATGTGAACGCCCCGGCACTCCCCTCGGCCGCGCCCGAGCGCCACCGAGACGCGATCGCCACTCGCCTGGCCCACCTTCTCCTGACCCGCCTGGCGCTCGTCGTGGCCGGTGGCCTCACCAGCATCATCGTGGCCCGCGCCCTGGGGCCGGGCGACCGCGGCGCCTACTGGGTGATCATCACCATTGCGACCACGGCGACAGCCGTGGGAAACCTGTCGGTGGAGAAGTCCCAGACGGCCCTGTGGGCACAGGAGGGCAACCGGCCTGCGATCACGGCGAACGCCCTGTGGCTGGGACTTGCCGTAGGCGTGACGGCCGCAGGAGCCGCCTTCGCCGCCGTGCTGCATACCGGCGCCGGAATGGAGCCCGCGGCGGATCGATCCATGCTGATCTGGGGACTGGCCGCGGTGCCCGTCATGATGGCGGTCGTCTACCTCAACAACGTGTACGTTCTGCACGGCCGTACCGGGGTCGTCAATCGGGGCTCGCTGGCCGGCGCCGCCTTCCAGTGCTCCGCGCTGGTGGCCCTGGGGTTGCTCGGGCGACTCACCGTCGAGTGGGTGCTGATCATATGGGCCGTCTCCGCCGCGGTGCACCTCCTGTTGCTGCTGCCGTCCCTGCCCGTACGCCGGCCGCGCGAATGGCGGCTGGCCGCCCGCACGCTGTCGTGCGGGTTGCGCTACCACCTTGGCTCCGTCTGTCACTTTCTGCTGCTGCGGCTCGACGTCCTGATCCTGAACGCCATGAGCACGCCGGCGGCGGTGGGGATCTACTCCATGGCGGTGACGCCGGCCGAGCTGCTGCGGGCCATGACCGACGCGGTGGTTCAGATCGCCCTGCCCCGGCAGATGGAGTCGAGCCAGGAGACGGCTGCGACGTACACGGCACGGACGATCCGGATCACCGTGCTCCTCGCCGTCCTGTCGATCATCCTTTTCTGCCTGGCGGGACCGTTTCTGGTCATCGCGGCCGCCGGCCAGGCTTTCGCGGGGTGCGCCGTGCCGATGCTGGTGCTCGCACCGGGCGTCGCGGCCGCCGCGGCGGCGCGCCCGGCCGCGGCCTATCTGCTCCGGCTCAACCTGCCGTTGCTCACCTCGCTGATGTACGGCGCGGCACTGCTGACGAACCTCGCCCTGAACGTCCTGCTGATCCCCGGGATGGGCGTCACGGGGTGTGCTCTGGCCTCCACGGTCGCCTATACCGCGCTCGCCGCCGCCCAGACAGGCTGGTTCGTGCGCTCAACGGGAGTGCCCCTGCGGTGCTTGATCCCGGGTGCCGCTGAGATACGCGAGATCGTCCATCGAATCCGCGGGCTCCTGCACGGCGGCTGACCCACCCGGCCGCCGGAGCAGATACTGGTTGCAGCCGAGTCCGCCCCCGCATGTCCTGAGCCGCAGGAGGCTGAGATCGTGCGTACGTGCGCGGGCGAGGACCTGCTCGGGCTTGGAGACCTCGAACGGGTAGCCGCCCACCCAGTCGAGCATGTCGTGCCAGCGCGACATGCCCCGCGGCCGGGCGGCCGCGGGACGGGGCCGGCCGGTGAGCAGCCGCCCGATTTGGAACAGGGGCCAGGCCCGGTGGATATAGGCCGAGCTGCCGGCGATCAGAGCGCCCCGGGTCACCGGTCCCGACCGGTTGTAGCGTCGCTTCACCACCGTCCAGATCCGGCTTTCCCAGCCCTGGTCGTTGTAGAGCGAGACGAACAGCAGTCCGCCGGGGGCGACGAGTTCGACGGCGTTGTCGAAGGCCTGCCACATGTCCCCGGTGTGGTGCAGGACTCCCCAGATGTAGACCACGTCGAAGGTCCCCAGCCGCGCGAGGTGGTCGCCGTCCAGGATCGACCCCTGCTCGATCGTCCAGGAGGCGTCAGGGGCGAAGGCGTGCCGCAGCCGCGAAGCGGACTCCACCGCCTCGGCGTCGAAGTCGAAGGAGTGCACGCGGGCTCCGAGGCGATGCGCGGCGAGGGAGAACAGGCCGCTGCCGCACCCCACGTCGAGGAAGGTGCGCCCGGCGAGGTGCTCGACGTCCAGGGCCTCCCGCAGCGAGCCGATCGCGTTCTGGATGCGACGTTCGTCGACGAGGTTGGCGAAGGCCTTCCAGTTACGGCCGAAGGCGAACCTGTCGCCCCGCCGGATCTGCAGAAGATTGTCGTCCATTACCGTGCTCCTGTCATGTGCCTGGCGCCGCGCGCGGCGATGTTCGGTGAGTCGTCACGTAGGCCGTTTCGAGATGCCGAGCCCCGAGCAGCGTTCCCAGGCAGACCCAGAAGGGCACACTGGCCATCAGGTTCGACAGCGTGTTGCCGAACAGCAGCACGACCGCGTAGGCCGTGACCGCGCTGGCCAGGACGTGCTCGTACGTGCCCGTGGCCCGCCGGACCGCCCGGTAGACGAGCAACAGCAGCAGCAGCGCCGGGACGATGCCCGTCTCGGCGGCCAGCCGCAGGTAGTCGTTATGGGTGTTGATGAAAATGCCCAGCTGGGGGGAGCGAGCGGCCTGCTCGGCGAAGGTGCCGTACCCCGTCCCGCGCAGCGGGTGATCGGCGGCCATCCTGGCTGCCAGGATGGCCGACTGCGCCCTGACTTCGTTGCTACGCTCCAGTTCGTCGATGCCGCGGGCGCCGCCGCTCACATCGAGCACGCCGGGCGCGGCGGCGACCAGCACCGCCACAACCGCGATCGCCGATGTGAGCGGCAGTCGGGCCGTGCGCGAGCCGCGCAACAGCGCGACGGTCGCCATACCGGCCAGAACCGCGAACAGCGCGGCCCTCGACTGGGTGGCGACCAGCGCGACCAGCGCGACCGCCCCGGGAACCGCCCACAGCGGGGCACGCCGGAGCCAGGCCATGGCGAAGGACATCACCGTGGGCAGGACCAGCAGGCTCCCCAGATAGTTCGAGTTCAGTCCGAACCCCTCCAGCCGGGGCCCGGCCTGAGCGTCCCCGACAAGCAGGGCCGCCACCGCGGCAGCCGTCCCCGAGAGCACGACCACCATCGGCAATCGCTCCGCGGAAGGCGGTGCGGCGGCGCAGACGGCCAGGATCATCAGTCCGGCCGTCACCTGCGCCATGTCGTGCAGGGCCTGATGGCCCGGACTGCCCTGCCCCCCGGGCGATACCCAGCTGGCCACCAGCAGCAGAACCAGCAACACCACGATCGCGTGCTCGGAGCCGACCCTGACCTGCGGGGAGAAGGCCAGGCACATGACGGCCGTCACCAGCGCCAGCAGCGGGGCGCACCACCAAGGCAGCCCCGCCACGCCGCCGACGACGGCCAGCGGCACCATGAGCAGGCCGCCTCGCCACGGGCGCCGCACCAGCGCGAGCCCGCAAACCCCGAGGGCCAGCAGGGCGGTCGACCACGGATACCACACCATCGCGGTGATAAGGAAAGGCGTCGCGAATATCGCCGATGCGATGACATGGTCCGACGAAGGCCGTTTCAGCAGCATTACCCCTGCCATCGCAGCGGCCCCCTCAGCGCCTTGCTGATTTTCTCGCCCACTCACGCTAATCTCGCCGCAAAGAGTGTGCGCACGCACAGCGTGTTACCCGAAGTCCTCAAAACAGCGACTATAACTTATCGCAATCGACCGATCATACGAGGAATGCAGCGCCGGTACGGCCGGGCGATTAATCGAAAACGTACGTCCAAAAAGCAGTAAACGCTTAATGTCCAGTATTGGCGGAATGGGTTGCGGTAAATCCAGTACAGCCACCACTTCCGCCGACAAGTATCGCGAAAGACGGAGTCCCGCGGTGAACCTGCTCTCCTGTCTGTGGCTTCTGTGGAAGAACTGGCCGCTCATCGCCGGGTCGCTGGCGCTGTCGGTGGTGACGGCACTGGCGCTGACCGCCGGCACGCCTCCGACCTATGCCGCGAACATCTCCATGCTGGTCTCGGCCAGCAACCAGGAGGGCGGCACGATCACCGCCTACCAGGCCGCCCTGCTCTCCCAGCAACGCATGCAGTCGTACGCGAACCTGCTCACCAGCAGGAGGGTGATTCAGGCCATCGCCGAAGGCGAGGATGTGGACAGACTGCGGGAGAACGTCGAGGCCGAGGCCGTGCCCGATACCGTACTGCTGCGCGCCACCGTCACCGACGGTGATCCGCACCGCGCGGCACGGCTGGCCAACTCCCTCGGCCGGGCCTTCGCGGAACTGATCGACAAGCTCGAACACCCCGCTCAGCCCTCGGAGGGAGCGAAGGTGAGCGTCTCGGTGGTCGACCAGGCGCAGGTGCCGTCCGCGCCGATCGCACCGCGGCTGTCGATCAACCTGGCGCTGGGCGCGGTGGTCGGTCTGACGCTCATCGGGGGCGCGATCATCGTGAAGGATCAGCTGGACACGACGATCCGGACTCCTCAGGCACTGAAGCAGGCCACCGCGGTGCCGGTGCTGGGCGAGATCGGCTACGAGCACAGCGCCCGGCGGCACCCGCTGATCGCCGAACGAGGCAGCCCCTCCAGCCGGGTCGAGGCCTTCAACACGTTGCGCACGAACCTGCAGTTCATGAACACCGAGCACAAACCCAGATCACTGGTGATCACCAGTTGTCTGTCCGGCGAGGGCGTGTCCCTGGTCTGCAGCAACCTCGCCATCGTCCTGGCCGAGGCCGGCCTGCGGGTGACTCTCGTCGACGGAGACCTGAGGCGGCCGAGCATCGCCGAGTACCTGAAGATCGGCGATGGCCCCGGGCTGACCGACGTGCTGACCGGCCGGGCCGAGGTGTCCGCGGTGCTGCGGCAGCGGGACGTGTCGGCGGGCCGGCTGTCCGTACTGCCCAGCGGGCCGCTGCCGGCCAATCCGAGCGTGCTGCTCGGCTCCCAGCGGATGCGCCTGCTGATCGACGAACTTGTCGACGCCTGCGACATCGTGCTCATCGACACTCCGCCGCTCCTGCCGGTCACCGACGCGGCGACGCTCGCGGCAGGCTGTGACGGAGTGCTCCTCGTGGCCAGGTGCGGCAGGTCGCACCGGCAGGACATGGCACGGGCACTGGACCTGCTCTCCTCCGTCGGCGCTCACCTGGTGGGGACCGTGCTGAACTTCGCCCCCGACCGGCGCGGTGACGCGCTCGGCTACGCCTCCCGTTCCCCTGTGGAACCCGGGCTGACCGTCGGCCCACTCTGAGGAGACGTCTGAGTCAAGGCGCGACGCGATCGCGGACTCTCCATGCGCTCCTGATGAGAAATAGCCGGCCACGACAATTGGCCGCGATCCCGCAGAACCTTTTGTAGGCGACGATCGCGCAGGTTTCGTCGCGCCCCCCGAAATCCTCGTTCAGCAGCGGTTCGAAAACGAGCCACGCGTCTTGGCGGGGAGGAATGGTGTCCGGGGCGTAGCAGGTGGTCGGCGGCCGACACCTCATCGTCTCCGAACATCCTGACGTCACCGGAATTCCGCGGAGAACGGACGATGACCGGTTGAAACCGGTCCCCGCCCGGCCTGGCACTTGGCCCATCTCGTCGGCTCTCAGCGCGCAGGTGCCCGCAGGGGCCCCGGCGACAGGACCCCGGGGTCCTGTCGCGTCGTACCTGGATGCCCGGCC
>NZ_JBEXGU010000093.1:0-36012 GCF_040607515.1 Streptosporangium sp. NPDC005286
TTCGCGGCGGGCCGCGCGGCCGCAGGGCCGCCTTGACCCCTATAACGGGGTTGAGGAACCTGCGGACAGCCGTTAGCGCTGAGAATGATCATGGTGAGGTGCGGGACTCGTAGCCGCCGTGCTGGAGGGCTCTCCGGGAGGCCGTGCCCCTCGCCGGAGGCGGCCAGAGGCTGGACGGGCGCCTGCCTGGTCATCGCCGGAACCGGTGACCGGGTTCATCGAACCCTGCATGATTCTTTAGGGTACCCACATGGGTATTTGCTGGGGGATCGTGGAGTATTCGGCGAAATACGACCGGGAGGAAGTGATCGGCGATTGGGAGCCGTTCGCCCTCGCGGTGTTCGCGCTCAATCCGCGCCGTACGTTGAGCGTGATGCACGGCGAGGACCGCATCGTCTTCCGCGGAAGCCGCAACGGGGACGGGCAGATCGAGCTGGTCACCACGGCGACCAGGGACCATGTGGCGCGCGCCCGGATCGACAAACTGAGGTGCGACGACGGCACGTACGATCAGTTCGACCTGCTTTTCGATGGTTATGAGGTCTTTGTCCCCTGGAGGACGATCCCGGTCGCGATCGACACCGCCACCAGGTCGTGGCAGGCCTGGCCGCTCGCCCACCTGGAGGGCAGCTTGTGGGGCCGTATGGACGAATTCGCGGAGGATCCCGACCTCGACAAACTCGCACGCCAGTTGATCAGGGCCGCCGCCACCGCTGGACCCCGCAACATGCTGGTCACCGTCTCGTACTGACCATCCGCCGTGTCGGCCGCGCGGCCCGCGCCCTCGATCGAGTCGAGCCGGGAGCTGGTGGAGGTGTCGGTGCTGAGAGCGAGCGGCCGGCGCAATGCCGAATGGCACCCCGAAGGGGCCGCGTAGCGGTTGGGCCGGCGGCTGGCTCGATCCGTGGGCGGCGGCGCGGTCCCACTGCGGTGGGCGATGGGCCGGTGCGGCGGGCGGCGGGGTCCGGCCGCGCCCGCCGGGCGGGCGCGGGACGGGACCGGCCTCCAAGCCGCATGCCCGGTCCCGATGTCCGTCCGGCGGCCGCCCACCCGAGGACCGATCGAGCCATGCCGTGACGATCGCTCGTCGTGGTATTCGTCGACCATGGCCGGGGCGATCGACTCAGGGAACTGCCGCGGCCCTCCTTCGTCGGGCCTTGCCACCGGAGACGACGGGCACCATGTGACGGCATGACGGTGTAACGGTCTGCCGTCATCGTCGCTAGGTTGCCGGGCTATGAGGCCCGGTGCTCCCGCCGCAGCTTCGAGAGCACCGGGCCGCGATCCCAGTGGCCTGCAAGCGTTCTTCAAGAAGACCCTCACATGATCTTTCTCCGAGAGGGAGCGGCTGATGCGGGAGTGGAAGATGCGGCGTGTGGGGTGTGCTGGACGTGCCGTCATGTGTCTGCTGGCGGCGTCTGTGTGCGAGCTGGCGATCGCGGCAGTCGCCCTTGTCCTCCTGATTCTCCTTCAGCGGGAGCTGACGGCCCAAGAAAAGGGCGAAGATGGTATATCCCGCTCCCTAGAGAACATGGTGGACATCCTCCCGTGGTACGCGTGGAGCTACGCTGCGGCCGGTGTGATCACGCTGGCCGTGGCGGCCCTGGTGTGGCGGCGAGGCGGGACCGCGGGAGTACAGGCCGTCGCGGCGCTGGTTCTCGTACCGTACACGGCGTTCTATCTTCTCTTCGGCCCGCTGATGCCGAAGGCGGGCGATTATCAGTATCGGTATGTGAGCTGGTACCCGTACATGGTTCTGCTGCTGGCAGGCGCGGGCATGCTCCTCTACCTCGCGGGTGCGGCCCTGCTCTTCCTCGTCACACCGAGCCTCCGGGAGGGCGACGGCGGCGAGGGCGGAACACCGGACGAACTCGCCGCGGACGCCGTCATCGACGCACAAGGTGAGGATGCGGCGATGCGGGGATGGAGGAAGCGGCGTGCGGGATGGGCCGTCGTGTGCCTGCTGGCGGCGTCCGTGTGCGAGCTGGCGATCGCGGCGGGCGCTCTCGCTCTCCTGCTTCGCGTCGACCCCTGGAAGATCACGGTGGACAACCTCCAGTGGTACATGTGGAGCTACGCCGCGGCCAGTGTGGTCACGCTGGCCTTGGCAGCCCTGGTCTGGCGGCGAGGCGGGACCACCCGAGCGCGGGTCGTCGCGGCGCTGGGTGTCGCACCGTACACAGGGTTCTATCTTCTCTTCGGCCTGCTGATGGCAGGGGCGGGGGCCTTGGAGGATGTGCGCTGGTACTCGGACATGGTCATGCGACTGGCGGGCGTGGCCGGGCTCTTCTACCTCGCGGGGGCGATCCTGATCTTGCTCGCCGGGGGCGCCCGCCACGGCAGATGCTCCCAGGCCGCGGAGAACACCGGCGTCGCGTCGTAGCTGCCCTCGCGCGTCGGCGCGCGACCCGGCCCTCGGGTCCTCGCTGAAGCTGACCGGCGTCGACGTGGAGCACGGAAGCTGAGGGACATCCGCACGGAAACTGGCGGCAGGGGCGTTGCCGCAGATAACGGGGCTGCTTCGTGTGAAGGAGGACGCGCGAAACGGCAGGCCATCGTCACCGTTGATACAGATAACAGGCTGTTATCCGTGGCAGACCATCACGGAGCGTACAAGCGCCAATTTCCGGTCCGATGTTCCTCAACCCCCGTAACCACGTAGGAAGCAACGGATATGCAGGTCAGCGGCCCATCTTCCACGCTGTGCCTGAAGGTCCCTAAGGGAGCTCTGACCTGCATATTCATTGAAAATTCCGTCGATACTACCGAGACCTCCGTTCGCGGCGAGCAACCCCCATCATCCTGGCGCTGGCCGACGAACTGGCCGCGTGCACGATCGAGAAGACGCTGGCCAAGTCGGACCTGGAGCTGGGGCGTGGAGACCTTGGCGGGAGCGCTGGCCCGGCAGGCAAACCCGTTCCCGGACGTGTCGCCGGTGCGACTCGCCACCCGTCACTGCCTCCCGTGAATTTTGACAAGGAGGGCTTAACCTGCAGAAACGGGATCGAGCGGAGATCGACTTCTGCACCACTCCACGGGACGTGACCACGCCACACGGACAGTCGAATGGAGCGTTCCAGTGGGTGTCTGGTGAGCGAGCCATGAAAGGGCCTGACATGTCCAACCACTTCACCGGCCTCAGCCTCGGGCCACCGCTCGGTGACCAGCGTCTCGACCTGTGCGACCTCTACGCCTTCGCGGCACCCGGGGACCCTAGCAGGACCGTCATCATCCTCAACGCCAATCCCATCGCGGACGCCCTGCACCCTGACGCCGTATACCGCCTGAACGTCGACAACGACGGCGACTACCTGACCGACATCGCCTTCAGCTGGGTCTTCAGCCCACCGGCGTCCGACGGCTCCCAGACCTACAGCGTCTTCATGGCGACCGGCGCGGAGTCCCGTAAGCCCGAGGCGGCCGGCACCAAGATCGTGTCGGACGCCGCCGTCTCCTTCGGCCCTCAGGCCAACGTGGTCACCAGCGGTGACTACCAGGTGGCCGCCGGCAGCCGCAGCGACGCCTTCTTCTTCGACAACGACGGCATCCAGAACCTGTTCGACACCAGCGGCAAGCGGAACTTCACCGCCCCGCATCTGGGCGGGCAGTCCCCGTGGACCGGTGTCGACTCCAACCTCACGGCCAACGTCTTCTCCATGGCCGTCGAACTGCCGACCGTGGAACTGGCGCCCCAGCCCGAACTGCACATCTGGGGCCGGTGCAGCGTCCTGCGCGACGGTGAGCTCGTCCACGCCGACCGGGCCGGACACCCGTCCATGAGCAGCTTCTTCAACACCAACGACACCAAAGAGGACTACAACGCCGGCGAGCCGGTCAACGACCGCGACAACTGGACCGACCAGTTCGTCCACCTGCTGGGCCACACCGGCGGCTACTCACGCGAGGAGGCTATCACCGCGCTCGACGAGCACGGCCTCCTGCCGGACGTGCTGCACTTCGACCCGTCCAAGCCGGCCGCCTACCCCAACGGCCGGACCTTCACCGAAGACGTCATCAACATCCGCGTCGCGCTCCTCACCAAGAACGAGGCCCCGCCCACCGGCCTGACGCCGCACACCGACACCCTGGACCGGTTCCCGTACCTCGGCAACCCGCACCCGGCGACCACGGGGCATGACGAGCATCCGAACGAAAAGTCCCGTTAAGCCGGAAAGAGGCAACGGCGGTCGGCATACAGGACAGAACATGGACACCCACGGGGTCACGCTGGTCAACTTCGGCTTGTTCGACCTGCTCGGCTTGCAGCTCTCCCCGCGGATCCGGGATCTGGGCAAGATCACGCTCTACCGGGCCGGATCGCGTGCGCAGGTCGAGGCCGACTTCCCGCGCACCGGGCCGCTGCTGACCCGCAAGCTCAACACTGACCTGATCGCCGAGCACTACGACGACCTGCTCCGGCTGGCCGGTTCGCTAAAGTTCGGTCACGCCACCGCCTCGCTACTGGTCGGCAAGCTGTCCGCGGCCGGCAGGCAGAACGCGCTCGCCGCAGCACTCAAGGAGTACGGGGCACTGCGGCGCACCATCTACGCCGCCCGATACCTCGCCGACCCGGCCTACCGGCGCAAGATCTCCCGGCAGCTGAACAAGGGCGAGTCGCTGCACGCGCTCAAGCGAGACCTGCTCTACGCCCACGAGGGCGCCATCCGAGCGCGGCACCTCGAAGCTCAGACCGAGCAGGCGTGGTGCCTGACGGCCCTTCAGTAGTAGGCGCCGAAAAAACAACGCTTAGCTGCGTCGGCGCTGGGAGAGGTAGGTACTCGCGGATCTTGCCGGGCACGTGCGACCGCTGGTTGCCGAGCGAGATGCCCAGCGTCGGGAACTGGTTGGCGATCTCCAGCGCGGTGAGGGGGCCTGGCTGGCGCTATAGCTGTGTGATCAGGCGTTCGGGGACCCAGATCGCTCACACTCCTGCTCGCGCAGCGAGCGCGTCGAGCGCGATCGCAACGCCTCTGCGAAAGTAGACAGCCTCTGTTGCAGGTGGCCGTGGAAGGCCTTCCCGTCCGGGCAGACGGCAGCAGCGGTCGGGGAGAGCTGACCATGGGTGCGCCGCTGCCCGTACGAGGGTGAAGTCGAGATCCGGTGGGTAGTGCTCGAGCCCAGCCGAGTACACCGTGCCGAGTCCGGAACGCGAGGACTACCTGCGGACGCAGATCGCGCACCGATTAGGTTTCCGCGCCGTGCCCGTCTGTACGTGTGAGATCGACTCACGAGAGGCTGGCACGATGCGGAAACTGATCTTCGGCATGAACCTGAGCCTGGACGGCTACATCGCCGCGCCCGGCGACGACCTCGGCTGGAGCGTACCGAGCGACGAGCTGTTCCAATGGTGGTCCGACCGGGTGGGGGCGACCGGCCTGGCGCTGTACGGGCGCAAACTGTGGGAGGCGATGAGCTCCCACTGGCCGACCGCCGACCAGCAGCCTGGCGCTACCCCGGCGGAGATCGAGTACGCCCGCCGCTGGCGGGACATGCCGAAGGTGGTGTTCTCCTCGACGACCAGCACGGTCGACTGGAACACCCGCCTGGTCACCGGCGACGCGGTCGCCGAGATCACCCGGCTCAAGGCCGAGGACGGCGGCCCGATGGACATCTGCGGCGCCACGCTTGCCGGGGCGGCCATGCAGGCCGGGCTGATCGACGAGTACGTGCTGGTCACCCACCCGGTCCTGGTGGGCGGCGGCATGCCGTTCTTTACGGCCCTGGACAGCTGGGTGAACCTGACCCTGGTGGAGACGCGGACGTTTCCCGGCGGCGTGGTGCTGACCCGATACGAGACGAGGCGATGAGCACGGGCCAGATGCTCGGCTCGTGAGGCCAGGTCGAAATCCTTCCTGGCGTGCTCACCGTGACCCTCGGCGATGAGGGAACCTTCCCCGGGCCCTTCCTTGCGTTCCGAGTGAGCTGTTGACCGACTTGCTGGAGATGAGGGCGACGGCGTCGTTGATTGTGACGATGTTCTTCGGGCATGAAGATGCCCCGCCGGCAACGCCGGCGGGGCGGTGGTGTTCGCGTTGTCGCGTTGGTGTTCAGCTGGTCGGGGTGCTCATTCCGCGGTGACTTCGGTGACGGCGGCCCGTGCGCTGGACTCGTCGACGATGGGGCTTTTGTCTGATGACAGTGTCGGGGGCAGGCCCAGCCATGGTTTGTCGGTGGCGTCGAATCCGGTGAGCTCGGCGATCTTCCTGTCGACGATGTGCAGGACCGCGATGGTAAATAGCCGGTACTCCGGGTCGTCGGGGGTGCGGAGGTACAGCACGGCGGCAGGCATGTGGTTGACCGTCGTGGTGATACAGCGCCAGTCGTCGTGGCCGCGCTGGAAGAGCCCACCGGAGACCCAGCCGTCCACCGCGTCCTTGGCCGTGATGACCGAGGTTCCCGGCTCGGGCAGCATCGCGAAGCGCAGGTCGTCGCGCAGCAGGGACATCAGCCCGTCCAGGTCGTTGCGCTCATGGGCGTTGATATACGACTTCACCACGCTCCGCTCGTCATTCGACAGCTCGTGGGTGGCGGGGCTCCGCCAATCGAGGCGGCGGTCGGGCAGCTGCTCGCGCATCGTCACACGCGCCCGCTGCAGTGCGCTGGTCACCGATGCGACGGTCAGCTCGAGGGCGTCGGCGGCCTTCGACGCCGGCCAGCCGAGGACGTCGCGCAGGATGAACACCGCCCGCTGCCGCGGCGGCAGGTGCTGGACGGCGACGATGAACGCCAGCTCGATCGTCTCCCGCGCCACCACCGATTCCTGCGGGTCCTCGGGGAGCATCCGGTCGGGGTAGGGCTGCAGGTACAGCACCTCGGAGCCGGAGTCCGGCAGCTCGGACGGTACGGGTGTGCGGTCGTTGCGCTTGTCCAGGAAGTCGAGGCAGGCGTTCGTCGCGATTCGGTACAGCCAGGTCCGCAGGGCCGCGTGGCCCTTGAACGACTCCCGCTTGTTCCAAGCTCGCAGGAACGTCTCCTGCGTCAGGTCCTGGGCGTCCTCGTAGTTCGCGAGCATCCGGTAGCAGTGCACCTGCAGCTCACGCCGGTGGCGCTCCGTGATGAGTGCGAACCGCGCCGTGTCGCCTGAGCGGACCGCCGCGAGGAACGTGGCCTCGTCGGCGCCCAGCGGTCTGGTGTCGGTCATGGTCATCAATCCTTCCACCGGTGCGAGGGCTAACAGAACTGACGACGTGGCGGAGGATTTCTGATCGGTGAAGCCGCTGACACCGGGCCGTTCGCCAGGCCGGTCCGGCCGAATCACCTCGCCGGAGACCGTGCGCGCCTACACCTCGGCCCTGCCGACCGCGTTCACCGGGATCGTGCACCTCGGCGAGCTCGCCAGCGTCGGCCGAGACCAGCTGCACACCAACATCCGCGGCGCGTGGGGCGGCGCGGCGCCGTCAACGTTCAACGCCAAGCGGGCTGCCGTCGCCTCCGCCCTGGCCTACTTCCACGACCAAGGCTGGATCGGCGACCCGGCCGCGGTACTGCACGGCCTGGACCGAGAGCACCAGCCCAGGCCGGACGACACCCGCGTCCGCAGTCGCGAGCGGATCAACCGGCTCATCACCGACAAACGCCGCCCGCTGGAAGACCGTACGCTGTGGGCGATGCTCTACTCCACCGCCGCCCGCGCCGAGGAAGTCCTGCGCCTGAACGTCGAAGACCTCGACCGCGCCAACCGCCGCGCACGCACCATCCGCAAAGGCGGCAAAGCCGACGAGCTGCTCTACGACATCCGCACCGCCCGGATGCTCGGCCAGCTCCTCGGCCGCCGCACCCGCGGGCCGATCTTCCTGTCCGCGCGCATCGCCCCTGACGACGGCACCGTGCCCGTACGTGACGTCGACCCGGCCAGCCGCCGCCGACGCATGACCTACCGCACCGCCGAACGCCACCTCGGCGCCGCCACCGACGGCTGGAATCTGCACGACCTGCGCCACTCCCGACTCACCCACGCCGGCGAGGACGGCGCCACCGAAGCCGACCTGATGAACCTCTCCGGCCACGAAGACCGCCGCACCCTCCAGCGCTACCTCAAGCCCAGCAAAGAAGGCACCCAGCGCCGACTCGACGGCATCGAGGCCCAGCGCGGTACCTGGACACCCAGCGCCGACGAACTCGCAGACCGCATGACCACCCGGTGATCGTGCCGCCTGCCCGGTCGGATCATCGCCGGTCAGCGCCGTATCCGCCCGATTTTCGGCGAGTAATACGGGGACCCCGTCTTGTCTTCGTGACCGACAACTGCGACGCCACCTTCGAGCACATCGAGGCAGCGGGCGCTGAAGTGATGCAAGAACCGATCAACCAGCCCGACGGTGTCCGCGACTGTGCCTTCCTCGATCCCTCCGGCAATATGCTGCGATTCACTCAGCCGTGGCAGGTAGTCCTGGCACTCGCGTCGCGGTAGGCACACGCCGCGAGATGCCGCCAGGCGTCCTGAACGCGGCCGCGGAAAGGGCGGTCCTGCCGTCGGCCACCCTCCTCTGGTCCACCTGTGTCCGGAATCTCTGGAGCACCTCACTGGGAAGCCGGCGTGCGTCGCCCGGGGGGTCACGGTTCGGGTGGGGTCTGATCAGGCCGCTCCAGGCCGGCCCGCAACTCTGCGGTAACCGCGCGCTCTCGTAGCTGGGCGGCCTCGGCGCGCAACGCCTGCGCCTGCTCGCGCAGGTCGGACAGCCGCATCTGTTCCATGGCGAGCTGCATTCGCGCCTCGTCGCGTTCGGCCTGCGCCTTGTTCACCTGCGCCGCGGCGTGCTCACGTGCCTCGGCGATCTCCTTGGCCGCGCGCCTGTCGGTCTCGGCCAGCTGTCGTGCCGTCCGTCTTTCCGCCTCGGCCGCCTGTTTTTGCGCCCGGGAGGCCTGGGCGCGTGCCTCAGAGGTCTCGGCTGCGGCCTCGCCACGCGCCCGGGCCTCGGCGTCGGCCCGCGCCATCGCCCGATCCCGCTCGGCCTCGATCGCCTGGGCTCGGGCGGCCTCGGCCACAGCGGCCCGTTCGGCCTGGGCTTTGGCCTCCTCGGCCTCCCCCGCCGCCTGGTGTGCCCGATCTCGTTCCACGCGCGCCTGTTCGGCCTGCCGCTGATCCTGTACGGCCTGCGTACGGGCCGCGCGCACCTCGGCCTCGGCGGCCTCCACCCGCTCGGCCATTTCCCGTACCGCGGCGTCGCGAGCCCGCTCGGCCTGCTCGGCTCTGCGTCTGGCCTCCTGCTCGGCGTGCTTGGCCTGGCGTTCGGTGGCGGCCGCCTCGTGCAGGGCGGCCAGCGCCTGCTCCCTGGCGGTCTCCGCGTCGGCCAGCGCGATGTCACGTTCGGCGTTGGCCTCCTCCACCTGAAGCGTCATCGCATCCCGCTCGCGCCGGGCGTGCTCGGAGGCCTCGCGTGCCAGCCGTACCTGTTCGAAGGCCTGCTCCCGCTCGGTGCGCGCGATCGCCACCCGGGTGTGCGCCTCGGCCTGTACCGCGCTCACCTTGGCCTCCACCCCCGCGGGGCTCAGCTCTTCGGACAGCACCTGCGCCAGCGGCGCTATCGCCGCGATCATTCCCTTCTCCATACGCTCATAGAACTCCTCGGCTCTGGCCAGCGCCCCCTCAAGCCCCGGCGTCGCCCGCCGCATCTCGCGTTCGCGCTTGGCCACCGCCTGGCAGTCCCCCTGCGCGCAGTACGCCCTTGGCCGCCCCCGCCCAGGTTTTTGTTCGATCGGTGTCCCGCAGTGCTTACACGGCGTCACCGCGCCTGACTCTTGCATGACCTCAGCGTAGCATCTTTGATTTTCCGGAAATTAAAAATCAATAAATGAGATCCGTTGCGTCTACCTCGCGCGAAGGTAACTACCGGGAATGTGAATTCCCGCAAGTTAGGATCTGTGAGGCCTGCAAATCTGCAGCTAGATGTCAGTAGAAATCTGCATGAGGTGTCAGTACGCAGGTCAGAGGCATTTTTCGGCTGCCGGTGATCACCTGCGGTGATCTTCTCTGAGGCCGCGTCACACCGGTGGAGGCGCCTGCGGGCTACAAGGTTGGCGTTGCGCAGGATGTGTGGTCGCGCTGGCGGCTGTCGGCCTAGCGCAGGGCCATGACCCAGGCGCAGCTTGGCTCAGCGATGACGGCCTAGGCGACGGCGGCGGGATTCGCCGTTACGTCAGCACAGAGCTTGCTGCTAAAGGTCGGTCTGATATCACGTGACGTTTTCGGGACGGCTTGACGAGGAGAAAGATGCTCTGACCTGGGGGTTCGTCACCTGCTGTCAGTGGAAATCGTCATCAGGATGTCAGTGACGCCTCCGTCGACGACAGGTGGTCCATCGGCTCGGATGTCCGTCTTTTCACCTGGTCAGGCTCGATACCCGACCCCCTTGGGCCGGGGGTGGGGCACGGTGTCGGGAGAGGCGTTCTCCGGCGTCGACGGCCGCCGCGGCGGAAGGGCGTGAGCGTCTCAGGGACGCTCAGAGAAGTCCCCGCGATGCGCAGGGTCGGCTGCTCCAGCTCTCGCGTTCGGCGATGAGGTCCTCTCTCCAGCTGGCGGCAACGGGTAACACGCGGACCGGCGCAGGTCACAAGCGTGTTTTGGCTGGTCTGGCCGATGAAGGCCAGGGGGTGTCGTCCGGTTTTGCGTGGACTACAGGCCGACGCCTCGCATGGCGTTGTCGCGCCAGCGGTCGACGGCGCGGATGTAGCGCAGGACGACGGGAGAGGCGGGGGCCCAGCGGCCGTGCTTGGCGATGACGGAGACGGGGACGCCCGCGGCGTAGGCGACGGTGGCACCGCCGGCGCGCAGGCTGTGTGCGGTGAAGGCCTCCGCACCGGGGACGGCGGCGCGGATGGCGAGGTCACGGACGATGACGTTGACGGCGTCGGCGCCCAGCCGGGGGCCAAGGTTGCCGTGCCGGTCGACGCGGCGCAGCAACCGCCCCGAGGTCTCCCCCGCCTCGGCGAGCACGGCGATCCAGTCGCTCCAGACGGCCACCGGGTCGGTCAGCGGGTGGCTGCCGCGCGGGATGGCGATCGTCTCACCCCGGCTGTCCTTGTCGGTCTTGGAGGTGCGGATGGTGACCTCCAGCCCGTCGTGGACCTCGCACACGTCGTCGCAGGTCAGGGCGACGAGCTCGGAGCGGCGGCCCATCAGGGCCAGGCCCAGCACCAGCAAGAGCCGGTCGCGCAGGCCGGTCCGAGTGCTCAGGTCACAGGCGCTGACCATGGCACGCAGCGCGTCGATGCCGACCGGTGGAGCTTCGCGCTGGCCACGGGTACCGGCCTCGGCGCGGGCGCGTTTGTAGGCGCGCAGCGCCAGGCGGGCGGCGTCGGTGGCGGGCTGGTTGGGGTGGCCGGCCAGGCGGTGCATGGTGCGCACACAGGCGATGGCCTGCTCGATGCTGGCCGGAGCCCGATCGGCCGCGCACAGCGTCTCGACGTACTCGGCCAGCGTGTGGCCGGTGGCGGGCAACTCGACCCGGCCGTGCCCGGCGCACCAGGTGGAGAAAGCGGTCCATTGGCGTTCATATGCGCGCCGGGTGTTGGGAGGGACGCCGTCGGCGATGCGCGCCCGGGCCTCGTCGCTGAGCGCGTAGTCCGCCGCGGTGTACTGCCTCTCACCGGCGGTCGTGATTACGCTCCCCGCGCCCTGCTCCCCCACTCGGACGACCTGCCCGGCGATCGGCTCCTCGTGATGCCCGTCATACGTCACTCGGCAGCCTCCGGAGGCCTCGTTTTAGGGGCCGTTCTGACCCACGATAAGTGATGTTATCGCGGGTCAGCCTGAACTGTTGCCATCTTTGATTTTTCGTTTTGTTGCGTACGAAGCTCAATCATTCGCGAACGGTACGCTGGTAATCTCGGCGGATGAGCGATGATCCTTCTCGCGCGTCCGAGCCCCTTGCGAACCTCGACGCGAGTACCAGCGGCCCCGATATGGGGCGTATGTGCGCCCGTTCGGGATGCGTCAACCGGCTGGAGCCCTCCGGTCGCAGTGGCCGCCGCAGTGGCCGCCCGGCCCTGTACTGCGGGGACGCCTGCCGCGCCGCCGCGCACCGCGCCCGCACCGCCACCCACACCCCGGCGGTCACCGAGGCGCTACGGCGCACCGGCGCGCTGAGCGGCGATCTGCTGGTCGCGGGCGAGCAGTGGAGCGCCCAGCTGGCCGCGTTCAGCGAGGCACTGAGCGCCGCGACCACCGGCGCGCTCACCCAGATCGACGCCGCCGAACAGGCCGCCGAAGAGGCCCGCGCCGCCGCGGCGGCCGCCGAACAGCGCGCCACCGAACGCATCGCCGCCGCCGACCGGCGCGCCACCGTCGCTCAGGACAGGGCCGAGGCCGCGATCGCCGCCAGCGAGAAGGCTGTGGAGAAAGCCGCCGCGGCGCAGCAGCGCGCCGAGAAGTCCGAACGCGAGGCTTGGCGCGCGGCCGGCGAGCACGAATCCGAACGTGCCCGCGCCCAGCAGGACGCCGCCGAGTCCGACGAACGCGCCGCCACCGCTGAGCGCGCGACCCGGCGCATCACCTCCGAACGCGACGCCCTGCAGGGCGTCCTGGACGCCGAACGCCTCCAGGCCAAGGCCGCAGCCGACGAACACGACCGGCAGATCGCCACACTGAAAACCACGCTGGCCGAGCGCACCACCGCTCTCGATCAGGCACATACCGACCTGAAAACCGCTGGTAGCCGAGCAGAGCGCGCCGAAACCGCCCGGGATCAGGCGCTGGCCACGGCCGAGACAGCCCGCGCCGCCACCGACACGGTGCGCACCGAGCTGGCCGGGCAGATCGCCGAGCTGCGCGCCGAGCTCGCCAGCCAGTACCAGGCGGTGCGGCAGGCCGAGGGGGAACGGAATGAGGCCCGTAGCGCGGCCGCGGTGGCGCGCGCCACGCTTGAGGCCCGGGATGAGGCCCTGCAGCAGGCTCAAGAAGCCGCTGCAGCGATGAGCGCCGCACTGGCCACTGCCCAGGAGACCACCCGCCAGCTGCTCGCCGAACGCACATCCAAAGAGCCGAGAAGCTCATCGTGAGCGATACTCGAAATGACCACGTCGATCCGGCACCCGACCACAGAACGGGACAAGCACGGGGTTGAGGAACAGCGGGACAGTCATTGGCGGTAAACCGCTGCGTCGCAGGTCGCGGAAGACTGTGCAGGGCGTCGGGGCGGTGTCTTCCGGAGCCGCGCCCTCACTTCAGCGGGCTCTGACCGCCTGGCCCTTTCGCATTCGACCAGCTCACCGCCACAACGAGAAACAAGATCTTTCTCACCGCCAACGACTGTCCCGCTGCTCCTCGACCCCGAACACCCGCATGGTGCAGACCGTCCTGGCCGAGCCGAAATGGCGAAAGAAGCCCACCGACGCCGACCGGCGCGGCCTGTCAGCCCTGTTCTGGACTCATCTGAACCTGTACGGCAAGTTCGAGCTCGACATGAGAAAACAGCTCGACCTCGGCCCGGACCTGGCAGGCCCGAACCTCGTGCCGGGCCCGAAGGCGAAGGTCGGCCAACCGTAGCCCGGTGACCGTGGGAGGAACTGACACCGATCCCGGCCTCGGTGCGGCGCACGTGGGGGTCCCGGTAGTAACGGCGAAGAAAACAACGGATATGCAGGTCAGCGGCCCGTCTTCCAAGATGTGATCCAAGGCCTGTACGGGTGCTCCGACCTGCATATCCGTCGAAAATTTCCCCAGTACTACCGGGACCCCGCGAAGGACAACCCCGCCGACTTGATCAACGTGGCATTGGAGGAGTTGATCCGCGCGCAGTGCGAGCTGCCCGGTTACACGACGCTGGACGAGCTGACCAAGAAGATCCGCACTGAGGTGAATCGCGGGTTCTTCACGCTGGTGGCGAGCCGGGTTGACGCCGCCGCCCGTGCCCGGCTGGCCCGGCTGCTGGTGGTTGACCCGGTCACCCGGCGTAGCGAGTACGACGGGTTGAAGAGCGTGGCACAGGCCGCGTCGCTGGGCAAGTTCAAGGGGCGCCTGGCGTTCTTACGGGACCTGGACGCGTTAGGCCACACCGAGGTCTGGGTGGAGGGCGTTCCTGCGGGCAAGGTCGCGCATTTCGCGGGCGAGGCGCGCGTGACCGACGTCGCGGACCTGCGCAAGGTGCTGGATGAGGACAAGCGGCTCACGTTGATCGTGAGCCTGCTGCACACGGTCCGCACCGGGGTGCGCGACGACGTGGTCACGATGTTCTGCAAGCGGATGGCGGCGATCCATAAGAAAGGGCGCGACCAGCTGGAGCCTCTGCGGGAGATCCACCGGGCGGAGTCCGAGCGGCTGCTGTGAGTGTTCGGTGAGGTCTTGGACGGCGTCCGCGAAGCCATCACGCCAGCTGAGCGGCGACCTGACGATCAGCCTGGCAGTGCGCTCGACATCACGGGCGGGGCGCCGGGGGACGTCGCCGAGCGGGCCGGGCGGCTGGTGCTCAAGGCACTGGAACAGGCAGGCGGACTGGAGGCGCTGGCGAGCGCGCACGAGGCGGTGTCGGCACACCACGGCAACAACTACCTGCCGCTGCTGGACCAGCACTACCGCTCGCACCGCTCCGCGCTGTTCACGTTGGTGGACTCGATCGACCTGGAGTCGACCAACGCCGACCGCAGCGTCCTGGACGCGGTGGAGTACCTACAGGCCCAGCGCAATGCCCGTGCCGCGTTCGTCCCCGAGCAGATCACAGTGGAGCACCGGACCTCGGACGGTACGACGGTGACGATCACACGGACGGCCGACGTGGACGCCTTCGCCTCGGCCATGTGGCGGAAGATCCTCAAAGCCCCGGCCCGGCCAGGGATGCTAGTGCGCCGACACCTGGAGGTCTGCGTGTTCTCCTACCTCGCCGCGGAGCTGCGGTCGGGCGACATCGCGGTGACCGGATCGGACTCCTACGCCAACCTGCATGACCAGCTCATGAGCTGGGAGGAGTGCGCGCCGCTGGTGGAGGAATTCTGCGCGGAGGCCGGCTTCCCGACCGAGGCAGCGAAGCTGACCGGCCACTACCGGCACCTGCTGACCGAGGTCGCGGCGGGCGTGGACACGGGCTATCCGGGCAACACCGACCTGGTCCTGGAATGTGGCCGACCGGTCCTGCGCTGCCGCAAGGGCGCCGAGCGGAGCAAGGAGGCGCTCGCCCTGGAGGAGGCGGTGCACGGTCGGCTGCCGCAGCGGGACCTGCTGGACATCCTCACCCGCACCGCCTACCAGCTGGGCTGGCACCACCACTTCGGGCCCGCCTCCGGCTCCGACCCGAAGATCAAGGAAGCGCTCGGCAGGTACGTGCTCACGGTCTTCACCTACGGCACCCTGCTCGGCCCGGCCCAGGTTTCCGCGCACATGCGCGGCAAGGTCAGCGCCGCCGAGCTCGCCTTGGCCGCGAACAAGCATGCCACCAGCGAGAAGATCGCCAAAGCGTCCACTACCGTGATCAATGCGTTCAACCGGCTCGACATCGCCGCGGTGTGGGGTGACGGCAAGGCCGTCGCCGCCGACGGCTCGCAGGTCGAGACATGGGAGAACAACCTGCTCGCCGAGTCCCACATCCGCTATGGCGGATACGGCGGCATCGCCTACCGGCACATCTCCAACACCTACGTCGCGTTGTTCTCCCACTTCATTCCCTGCGGGGTATGGGAGGCGGTCTACATCATCGAGGGCCTGCTGAAGAACGCCTCGGAGATCCAGCCCGACACCATCCACGCCGACACCCAAGGCCAGTCGCTGCCGGTCTTCGGCTTGGCCGCGCTGCTCGGGTTCGACCTGCTGCCCCGTATCCGCAACTGGCACGACCTGATCTTCTATCGGCCCACTTCGGACACCGCTTACAAGCACATCGACGCGCTGTTCGGTGATGAGGCGATCGACTGGCGGCTGATCGAGACCCACTGGACCGACCTGCTGCGCACCGCGATCTCCATCCGGCAGAACCGGATCTCCTCCGTCACCCTCCTCCGCCGGCTCGGCAACTACTCCCGCAAGAACCGCCTCTACCGAGCTTTTCGCGAACTCGGCCGCGCGGTGCGTACTATCACACTGCTGCGCTACCTGTCCGACCCGGACCTGCGCGAGCAGATCACCCAGATCACCAACCGCAACGAGGCGTTTCACGGCTTCGCCGACTGGCTCATGTTCGGCGGCAAGCTGATCGGCCACAACGACCCCGACTATCACGAGAAGATCATCAAGTTCAACGAGCTGCTCGCCAACTGCGTGATCTACTCCACCGCGTGTGACATCACCGACGCCGCCAACGCCATCGCTGCCGAAGGCCGCCCCGTCCAACTCGACGACCTGGCCACCATCTCGCCCTATATCACCCAGGTCATCCGGCGGTTCGGAAACTGGATCCTCAACCTCACCCCGCCGACCACCGCACCCACCACGCAGCTCGATCTCGAATCCCGCGTCCTGTTCGCTCCATGATCGACCGGGGTCGTGTCACGGCTTTCTGGACATCAACTTCGGGGGCTGTTACGCATTCACACGAGCCGACTCCGCCGCAGGCCTGCGCCTCGTCCACGAGGGCACCGAGGAGGATGAACGCGTGAGCTGTTGAGGAGTCAGAGGTCTTCGACGTACGCGGCGGCGATGTCGTCAGGCGGGTTGGTGTACAGGCGCAGGTAGCGGTCGTTGGCGTGGCCGAGGCGGCGTTCGAGTTCGGCGCGGTTGTGTCCGCTGCTTTCTGAGAGCCGGTAGCCGAAGGTGTGGCGCAGGTCGTGCGGGCGGAGTGTGCCGAGGTGTCGTTGGCGGTCGGTAGTTTCGGCGTCGTGGATGCGGCCGATCTCGCCCACGATGGTGTTGATCGATCGGGGGGACAATCGTCCACCGGGACGTCGGGCGCCGATCGAGGAGGCGGCCAGGAACAATGCCTGGGTCTGCTCGTCGACGTCGCCGGGCCGTTCGGACTGCAGGTAGTCGGCGATGGCGTGGCGGGCGTCGCGACCGAGGAAGACGTTGCGGCTGGTGCGGCCCTTGCCACGTACGCCGTTCAGCTTGGCCTTCTTCACGCGCCTCAGCTCATCCGGGTGGGCCGGGTCGAGCTGGCCTAGATCGAGGTCGACGACCTCGGCGCGGCGCAGTCCGGTGCCGAGCATGAGGTGGACGATGGCGCGGTCGCGGAGCGGGCGTGCGTGCCGGTGCACCGCTGGGGCGGTGTCGCCGCTGCGGTGGCGGCGGCCGGTGAGCTGGTGGAACCCTTCGATCCGGTCCAGCACGTTTTTGACCGTGCGTACCTGTGGCCCGGCCAGCGCCCGCACCTGGGGGGCGGGCAGCGGCAGCGGTTCAACCTTCTTGGTCGGATCACCGTGGCGCAGCAGCCCGGGCGGGGCGTGCACGGTGATCCAGGAGAACAGCGCGGACAGGTGTGCGAGGTGGTTGTTGACCGTGGCCGGTGCCATTGCGGTGTCGTCCCGGCGGCCGATTCCCGCGGAATCACCCGGCCGCCGCCCGATGTTGCCTTCGGCGGCCAGATGGTCGCGCCATGCCGCGACCTCGCGGGGGGTGACCGCAGATACCCGGTCGTGTCCGAGTCCTTCGGTGAGCCAGCCGGTGAACCTGTTCAGGTGCCGTGTGATCTTGCCGGTCACCTCGTCGGAGCGAACGCCTTGTACGGCCAGGTCGAGGTAGCGCTGTGTCCAGGCGGCCAGGCTGTCGTCGGCTGCCGCGACACCTTGATCAAGATCGATTATCTTTCGTGAAGTGTTCTTTTGGTGATCCTGGCTGTCCGGAACCCATTCATCGGTGCCCATTGGGCCAATTTACTTCACGGAAGAGCTGTTTCCTGAAAAGATCTACCTACAACCGAGCGGGGGTCACGGGAAGGATGCTATGTCCGACACAGGAGATCCCCAGGGGGCACCCAGCGTCGAGATCGCGGTCTCTGACCTATCGGAGCTGAGATCGCTGCGCGGGTGGCTGGAACGAGTCCCCGACGTGCAGGTCGAGCAGGTAGCGGGCATTCCCGGGCCTGGGGAGCAGGGCGCGGTCGACGTGCTGGTGTTACTGGTCGGCAGCAGTGGGATGCTGGCAGTCGCGATCCGAACCTTGCCGGAGTTCATCCGTTCCCGCCGCTCCACCCTGGCGCTCACCCTGAAGACCGGGGACAAGGAAGTCACGCTGAGCGCGGACAACATCAACCAGGTCATGCCCGTCATTGAGAAATTCTTCGATGACTGACGCACTTTGGGACTTCTCCCGATCCCAGGCCGTGCTGATCGGCGTGGGGACCTACAGCCACCTGCCACCGGTCCCGGCCGCGCTCAACAGCCTTACCCGCTTCTCCTCCCTGCTAACTGGTCCGTTATGTGGCTGGCCCTCCGAGCGTATTTCGGTGATATCCGATGTCGAGCGGCTCGGTGACCTGCCCGACCAACTGGTGGAGCTGTTTGATTCCGTCAAGGACGTCGCGCTGTTCTACTTCGTTGGCCACGGACTCTTCGGCTCCGACGACCAGTTGTGTTTAGGTCTGGGGCACTCCCGCAGTGATGCCGTGCGACGCAAGACCACGAGCCTGCCCTTTGACGCTATCCGATATGCGATCAACAACAGCCCGGCCCTCGCGAAGATAGTGATCTTGGATTGCTGCCATGCGGGTCTGGCGACCGGGCGACCGGGTACGTTGTCGGCCGCCGGTGTCTTGGAAAAGACTCACGGTACTGGCGCTTATACGTTGGCGGCCGCCGAAGGACACGCCAGCGCCTGGTACGAGACTGATCCTGCCGTCCCGATGCCACAGACCTACTTCACCAAGTACCTGGCCGATGTCATCGAATCCGGAATCGCAGGCCAGGGAACATACCTAACGTTGGACTCGATCTTTGCCGAGGTTACCGACACTCTCTTGCGAGACGGGAAACCGCAGCCTGCCAGCAAAGCCAGCGCTCATGCGCCACGGCTTATCTTCGCCCGAAACGCCGCCCACGACCAGCAACCCCAGCACGCAGGCGAGCCCTCATCACAGATCCAGCCGGGCCATGACGCACCCCACCGGACGGCCGCTGCTCACACTGTCAGCATGCCGGATTCGCGCCATGTTCGCACACTCAGCTTGGCCGTCAGCAACTGGCGTGATGCGCTCAGCATATTTAACGGATCACCGGCTTTCCTAGGGTTCAGCCCGGACGGCAGCCTGCTGGCTGGCGGCCGCGGCTCGACGGTCCGGTTGTGGCGGGTGGACTCCGGTGAACTAGCCGCCACCCTCCTCACCGGCCACACCGGCATGGTGTACTCGGTGGCGTTCAGTCCGGACGGCACCCTGCTGGCCAGCGGCAGCGGTTTCGACGCAACGGTCCGGTTGTGGCGGGTGAACTCCAGCAGTCTGGCCGCCACCCTCAGCCATATCACCATGGTCTCGTCGGTGGCATTCAGTCCGGACGGCACCCTGCTGGCCAGCAGCAGCGCCGAGGGAAACGTTCGATTGTGGCGGGTGGACTCCGGTGAGCTGGCCGCCCTCCTCAAGGGCCACGTCGGCATGGTCAACTCGGTGGCGTTCAGTCCGGACGGCGCCCTGCTGGCCAGCACCGGCTCGACGGTCCGGTTGTGGCGGGTGGACTCCGGTGAGCCGACCGCCATCCTCACCCGCCACACCGGCAGGTTCACATCGGTGGCATTCAGTCCGGACGGCGCCCTGCTGGCCAGCGGCGGCGCCGACATGATGGTCCGGTTGTGGCGGGTGGACTCCGGTGAGCCGACCGCTACCCTCACCGGCCACAGCCACACGGTCAACTCGGTGGCGTTCAGTCCGGACGGCGCCCTGCTGGCCAGCGGCGGCGCCGACAAGGCGGTCCGGTTGTGGCGGGTGGACTCCGGTGAGCTGGCCGTCACTCTCACCGGCCACACCCGCACGGTCAACTCGGTGGCGTTCAGTCCGGACGGCGCCCTGCTGGCCAGCGGCGGCACCGACAACACGATCAGGTTGTGGCGGGCGCGGTAGGTACCCGGACTCCAGGGCCTTGAGGACATCGCCGAGCACCACGCAGAGATGAGGGAATCAGCGAATGCGGTTGCGGTGTACTCGGCAGACCTTCCCAATGAAGATCAATTATCCTCCGCTAAGTACTCATCCTCCTCAATGCCGAAACGCATGAGTGGTCACGTCCAGCGAAGTGGTGTATGAGTTGATCTCCGCGTGATCCTGTTTCTGCAGGTTAAGCGGTAAGTGTCTGTGGAATGGGTTTCTGCTGCGGTGTGTCGCCCGCGATGACCCGCATTCGAGCTTTCGCCAGGACATCCAGTCCCATGTAGCGCCGGGCCTCGGTCCACTCATCGGTCTGCTCGGCCAAAACCGCACCGACAAGACGGACGATCGAGCCGCGGTCGGGGAAGATCCCGACCACGTCGGTGCGGCGGCGGATCTCCTTGTTCAACCGTTCCTGCGGGTTGTTCGACCAGATCTGCTTCCAGATCTCCCGGGGGAAGGCGGCGAAGGCCAGCAGTTCTTCCCGGGCGGCGTCCAGATGCTCGCACGCGGCCGGATACTTGGCCTCCAGCGCCTCGATCACCCAGGCGTGCTGGGTGCGCACCTGCTCGGCGGTGGGCTGGTCGAAGATGGTGCGCACCAGGGTCGCCACCCATGGCTGCGCCGATTTCGGGACGGTGGTGAGCAGGTTGCGCAGGTAGTGCGTGCGACAGCGCTGCCAGCAGGCGCCTGGCAGGGTCGCGCCGATCGCTCCGACCAGCCCGGTGTGGGCATCGGAGATGACCAGCTGCACCCCGCTCAGCCCGCGGGTCACCAGGCCGCGCAGGAACGCCAGCCAGCCGGCGCCGTCCTCGGCCGAGGTGACCTCCAAGCCGAGGATCTCCCGGTTGCCGTTGGCGTTGACGGCGGTGGCCACCAGCACGTGCACGTTGATGATTCGCCCGCCCTCGCGGACCTTCTGCGTCAGCGCGTCCAGCCACACGAAGGCATACGGCCCGGTATCCAGGGCGCGGGTGCGGAAGGCCTCCACCTGGGTGTCGAGTACCTTGGCCATCTCGCTGACCTGGCTTTTGGAAATGTGTTTGATGCCGAGTTGTTCGACCAGCTTGTCCACCCGCCGGGTGGAGACGCCGAGCAGGTAGCTGGTGGCCACCACGCTGATCAGGGCTAATGGGAGCTACCGGGTCACTTCAGCCCTTGAGGCAGACTCGGATCCGGTAGCGGTCAGTGGGTGAGCACTCTCAGCGGCTGGCATTCGATGCCTAAAGCAAGACCGTGCCCCTGCTGATCGTGAGGAGAACGGGACCACTGATGGGGTGTCGAGCCCGCCCGAGCCGGGCGTGAGCACTGATCCATTAGCCTGCGGTTGTTCTCCTCCACGCTGCCGATGGCGAGGAAATCGAGATCATCCGGGGGGATGTGTGTTGTTCATCGGGGACGACTGGGCAGAAGATCATCACGATGTGGAGTTGCAGGACGAGGCGGCACGACGGCTGGCACGGGCACGACTGCCCGAGGGAGTGACCGGCATCGCCCGGCTGCACGAACTGGTCGCCCGGCACCTGAGTGAGGATGCCGAACCGGACCAGGTGGTGATCGGTATCGAGACCGACCGGGGGCCGTGGGTGCAGGCGCTGATCGCCGCGGGGTATCAGGTGTATGCGCTTAATCCGCTGAAGGTGGCGCGCTACCGCGAGCAGTACGGTGTTTCGGGCGCCAAGAGCGATGTCGCCGATGCGCATGTGCCGGCCGAGATCGTGCGCAAGGACCGGCACCAGCACCGCCCCGTCGCCGGGGACAGCGATCAGGCCGCCGCGGTTCAGGTGGTGGCCCGCTCGCATCAGACATTGATCTGGGAACGGACCCGGACGATACTGCGGCTGCGGCACGCGCTGCGGGAGTATTTTCCCGCTGCGCTGGAGGCCTTCGGCGATTTGGCGGGCGCCGACACGCTGGAGTTGCTGGCCAGGGCGAGTGACCCTGAGAGTGCCGCCGCGCTGAGCAGGTCGCAGATTATGGCCGCGCTCAAGCGGGCGCGCCGTCGAGACGTCGAGGACAAGGCCGCGGCGATCCAGGCCGTGCTGCGCGGTGAGTACCTGCGCCGTCCGGGCCCGGTGACCGCCGCCTACGCGGTCGTCGTCCGTTCGCTGGCAGCTGTGATCGCCACCCTGAACGCCGAGATCAAGAACCTGGAAGAGCAGGTGAAGGAGTGTTTTGGGCAGGCCCGGGATGCTGAGATCTACCTGAGCCAGCCCGGCATGGGACAGATCGTCGGCGCCCGGGCATTGGGCGAGTTCGGCGACGACGAAACGCGCTACGCCTCGGCGAAGAACCGTAAGAACTACGCCGGCACCAGCCCGATCACCAAGCAGTCCGGTAAGAAGAAGACCGTGCTGGCCCGCTTCATCCGCAACCGGCGGCTCGCCGATGCCCTGCATCAGCAGGCCTTCTCCGCCCTGAAGGCATCGCCTGGCGCCCGCGCCTACTACGACGAGCTGCGCGAGCGCGGTGAGGGGCACCATGCCGCGTTGCGCAAGCTATCCAACCGACTCGTTGGGATCTTGCATGGCTGCCTCAAGGACGGCACCCCCTACGACGAAGCAGTCGCCTGGTCGCATAGGACCGAAAAGATCGCGGCTTGACACCAAAGCTCATGGGGTGTCTTGCTCGGCCCGACGGCGCCGCTCCAGCAGCCAGTGGGGGAAGTAGGAGCCTGAGCGTAGTTTCGGGATGGCGAGCTCGACGGTGCCGGCCCGGGTGTCCCAGTCGCGGCTTCGATAGCCGTTGCGCCGGTTGGTGCGCTCGTCGCTGCGGGTACCGTACTCGGCGCCGCACAGGCTGTCGGCCTCGGCCGACATCAACGTCTCGGCCATGGTCTTCACCATGGATCGCAACAGATCCGGGTCTTGGTGCTCGATCTGCTCCGCCAGCCAGGTCGCGGGGTCCACACTGTTGTTCACGGCCATCGCTTTCTTCTCCTTCGATCTTGTTACTTCGCACTCGAAGGATCACGCGATGGCCGTCCTCATTTCACGGCGCCACGCCCACTAGCTGGGGAAACTCGTACACCACCTCCGTGGACGCAACCCGGTCTGTGTACGTCGTGCTGGATGCGCGAGAGCGAGCCCGACATCCTCATTCTGCGACGGTGGCCGGTGCTCGGCCGCCTGACACGCGGCCGCAGAATCAACGGTCAGCGCTGGAAGCGGTAGCGGATCTGGCTGTACGTCTCGCCCTTGCCGAAAGCGAATCCGACCTTCGGATCGATGCGGTACAGCAGAACCTTGCCGGAGCGGATGGCATCACCGAGGCCATACCAGGTGCCGTCCGAGCTGGTCAGGAGGTCGCCGTACTTGCCCTCGTAGGCGTCGGCGGTGGTGCTGCGTTCAGCCGGGTCGCACACCAACTCGGCACGTCCCTCGATGGTGATGTCGATACCGTCCAGGACGTTCGTGCCGGTCGTCATGACGCAGTGGTCGTTGGTGTGGAGGTTACGCGTCTTGCGCTCTTGGTCGCCGGTAGCGAAGTACAGGGCGCCGCCGGTCCAGACGGCCAGCAACGGTGTCACGTGGGGTCGGCCGTCGGGGCGGACGGTAGACAGCCAGAACAGTCGCGCCTGCTCCAGCTCACGCAGTGCGATCGGCCAGGGGATCACGTCGGCGCCGGAGTCGCTGAAGGGGCCGATCTCGGCGACCGGGTCACAGCCGGACATGGAAGCTCCTCAATGGGTCAGGCGGGAATGCGGTCGGACACGATCTGGTCAACGGGAGGCGCCGCGGTCTCTTTGGGGACCGGTGCCGATCGCTTGCCGAGCATGGCCAGAGCGATGACCAAGCCCAGTGCCGCGACGAGGCCGACCACGCCGAACGCGGCCTGATGACCGGGAACCAGCGTCTGCGGCGCGGCGATCCCAGGCGTGAATGCATGCGCGGCGACAACGCTGCCGGCGATGGCTACGCCGAGGGCAGTGCCAACCGCGAAGCAGGTATCGGCGAGTCCGGTGGCCAGACCGGAGTGCCGTTCGGCGACACCGGTGAACGCCGCGATCTGGGCACAGACGGTGGCGGTGCCCATGCCCGCCCCGAAGACCAACAGGGCAAAAGTCAGCAGTTCCGGCGAGCTGTGCTCGGACACCACCCGGGTGAGCAGCAGGCAGGATCCACCGAGCAGGGCAGTGCCGACAGTCGCGACCGGACGCACGCCGATCCTGGTCACAACCCGCTGGCAGACCAGAGCGCCGACGACGGCCGCCACGGTCATCACCCCGGCCGTGAGGCCGAACCGCACGGGCGACCAGCCGAGCACCGACTGCGCGTGGGCGGTGAGGATGATGAGCATGCCGTCGACCGCCATGCCCGTGACGAGAAGCAGGAGGTCGCCGCCGACCAGGGAACGCGACCGCAGGACCCCGAACGGCACCAGCGGCGCCTTGGACCGCCGTTCGATCACGACAAACAAGCCGGTCAGCGCCATCGCACCCGCCAGCGGCCCGAGGACCTGGTGGCTGGACCATCCGACGTCAGGGACGCCGGTGATGGCGTAGACGAACAGCACGAGAGCCGAAGTGACCGTCAGCGCCCCGGCCAGGTCAAAGGATCGGACACGCACCTCGTTCCGGCTCTCGATCAGCATCACCGGCGCGAGGGCCAGCACTACCACCCCGACCGGGACGTTGATCCAGAAGACCCACTGCCAGCCGAGCGTATCGGTGATCAGGCCGCCCAGCAGCAGCCCGGCGGTGGCACCGAACCCTCCGATCCCGCCCCAGATTCCCAGTGCCCTGTTCCGCTCGCTGCCTTCGGCGAAGGCGTTCATCACCATGGACAAGGCTGCGGGGGCGATGATGGCGGCCGACACACCCTGCAAAGCGCGGGCTGCGACCAGGGCTTCGACCGTCGGGGCGAACCCGCATCCCAACGAGGCCACCACGCGCAGCGACATTCCGGCCAGGAAGACCCTGCGGCGGCCGAGCAGATCCGCGGCGCGGCCGCACAACAGCAGCAGGCCCGCAAAGGCCAGCGCGTAGGCCGTGACCGCCCACTGGACGGCGGTGCCGTGCGCCCGAAACTCCCGCTCGATGGCCGGCAGGGCGGTGAGCAAGCTGGTGCCGTCCAGGATGGTCATGAAGAACGCCGTGCCCAGCAGCACCAGCACTCGCCACCTCAAGGCGGCCGCCCGCGGGCTCACTCATGCCCTCCCGCACCCAGCTCGACGCCCAGCGCGTCAAGCCAGTCGCCGGTGCCGTGCTTCCGCCAGGAGGGCTCCTCCCGGCCATCGAGGAAGGCGCCCTGCTCGGTGAGGACCAGCTGCGTGCCCCCATCGGCCGGGCAGAACGCCACGGTCGTCAGCGACACCGTCGCTAGGTCGTCTCCCACGTGCAACATGGAGGTGTAGACGATGCGCTCGTCTGGGACGATGTCGCGGTACAACGACTCAAACGTCATCGACAGGCCGCTGTCCGGGTGGCTGCGGTTGACCTCCCGGCCCCCGACCCGGAAGTCCAGTTCATGGTCCGCATCGGGGGTGGAGAACCAGCGGGCCTTCGCCTTCGGGTTGGCCCATGCCGCGAACACCCGGGCCGCCGTGGCCGGGTAGAGGCGTTCGAGGGTGAACGTGGCGTGCGTGACAGAACGGTCGATCATCACAAGCTCCCTTGCTCCGGTGTGCCAGGATCATCGAGCAGGTAGTCGCCGAGCCGGTCCAGGCGCCGTTCCCAGGACGTGCGCTGCTCGGCAAGCCAGTCCTCGGCCGTCCGCAGTACGTCCGGCTCGATGCGGCAGGTGCGGACGCGGCCGACCTTCTCGGATCTGACCAGCCCGCACGCTTCCAGCACCTGGATGTGCTGCATGACCGCCGGTAGCGACATCTCCAGTGGCCTGGCCAGTTCGCTGACCGACACCGGCCCGCGGATCAGGCGCTGCACCATCGCCCGGCGCGTTCCATCCGCCAGCGCCTGGAACACCCGATCCAGCGATCCGCCATAGTTAGGCATATCCTTAACTATGAGTCGGCACACATTTATAGTCAAGTACTTCCTTAACAATGACCCGATCGTGGTGGCCCGATCTACTGGCGGGCTCGCGCATTCGGCCCTGTTCTCGTACAGCCACGGCGAACGGACATGCAGCACTGCGTGATGCTCGGAGCCGGCCCCGGCTCTCCTACCGCCGGGCCGAGGAGATCTTCGAGGAGAACACCCGGCTGCCGGCCAACCCGCTCGCCTCACCCGAGGACATCGAGGACCTGAACGGGTGGACGCTTCACCGGCTACGTCACAGTGCCCTGACACACGACGCCGAGGACGGCACCTCCACCCCGATGCTGCTGGCCCGCTCCCGTCACGCCTCCGTCCGCTCCCTGGAGCGGTACGCCCGCCCTGGCGTCGACTCGGTCGCCCGACACGTCGCCGAACACCACGGCCGGGCGATCGCCACCCGCTGCTGCTGGCCGCCGGACATCTCGCTCGGGCGATGCCCTAGACGGTCGCCCAGCCCCAGCACCCGCACCAGATGCGCCATCCACTGCCGATCCACCCGAGGGCCGCCGATCCGCTCGCCCAGTGTGATGTTCTCCTCTGCGGTCAACGTCGGAATGAGGTTGAACGCCTGGAAGACGAACCCCAGCCGATCCCGCCGCAGCGTCGTCAACTGCCCGTCCGACAACCGCGCCAGATCGGTTCCCCCGATCAGCACCGACCCCGACGTCGGCCGCTCCAGACCCGCCAGGCGATGCAGCAGCGTCGATTTCCCAGACCCCGACGGCCCCATGATCGAGGTGAACCGGCCCGCCTCGAACCCCACGGAAACCCGGTCCAGAGCCGTCACCAGCGAACTCTGGCGGCCGAACGTGCGCGTCAGATCGACCGCGTGGACAACAGGCGGCTGCCCGGCAGTACTCGGAACCTCACCCGAATGCGAAGACGAAAAAGACATGCCTCCATCACACGTCAGGCACCCCACGCGGCGCGATCAAGCCAGCAACCCTCTTCGAGGTAACCCAGGCGTTACCACCCAGGTCAGCGCGGAGCCATCCGTGGCCGACGCTCCCGGTGGCACTCACCGCTACTTGGCGGCTGGGGACGCGTCCGGGAGTAGAACGCTCAACACGCCGATGAGGAACGCCGACTCGTTGTCGCCGGTAGCTCAGACGACCGCCGACCATAACCGGGTGTGCCCGCAGGCCTCCAGTTATGACCTGTGCAAATCTCCCGGCGACACACACCTGAACGAAAAGTCACGGTAAGCCACTCAACTCTCCTCTGCTAACGGGACTTTTCGTTCGGATGCTCGTCATGCCCCGATTACTACCGGGACCCCAGATAGGTCGGCCAGGGCGCGCATCGCCATGCGGCGGGTGACCTGAGTGCCGTTGAGGCGGCGCAGGCTGTGCTCGGCGAGCTCGCCGGCGCTGGTGCCGATCGCGGCGGTCAGGTCGGCGGAGCCGGTCGTGGCCATCAGGTCGGCGGCGGCCACAGTACCGACCCCGTAACTAGCTCACGCGGGGGAGGTGGTTCACCCTCACGGGGGATCATTTGTCCTCAAATGCCGCGAGAGAGTGCAGCTATGGCGATCAAACTGCTACAAGCGACACCGAACAGCCCGTCCCACGCTGGGCGCTCCGTGCCGCCTACGCGCTTCCCTGGCTGCTGCTCCCCTCGTGCCTGTGGCGGTTGCCGTTTGCCTTTCACTTCGACATGGGCCAGCTCAACGATGCGCTTGTGGCACCGTTGTGGATCACTATCCCCTATGTCTTCGGGCTCAGTGTGCTCACTGAGTTGGTGGCGCTGCTCAGCATCGGCCTGGTGCGCGGCTGGGGCGAGGTGGTCCCGAGCTGGATCCCGGTCATCGGCGGCAGACGTGTGCCGCCGATGGCGGCGGTCGTCCCTGCCGTGGTCGGTGGGCTGTTTTTGACCGCGATCTCGGTCTGGATGGCGCTCACCTGGGCCGGCGTCTCCGACGGTATAGCGTACGAGAACGACTGGTGGCAGGCGCTGGCCAGGGTGTGCATCACCCCGGTCGCGCTGTGGGGCCCGATAGTGCTCGCCCTGGCCTACGCCTACCACGTGCGCCGTCGCCCCGCCCGCGGTTAGGGGATGCCTTGCACGGTACCCGCCCGATACCTCCACAGCACCGCCACACCCGGGACCGTCTCAGACCCGGGTCCCGGCGCCGGTGCCGCCGACGATCAGGTCGGTCAGCGCCGTGACCGCGTCCGCGACGGTGACCCGCCCCCGGTTCAGCTCCGCGGCGATCGCCTCGGCCGCGCCGAGCGCGCTGGCGCAGCGCAGCCGGAGGGCTTCCGGCGTGAGGCCGGAGTACGGCCGCAGGGCGGTGGCCATCAGGTTCGTGTAGTCGTCGAGCAGTTCGCGCTCGATCGCCTCCATCTCCGGGTTGCCCTTGAGCGCGGCGGAGACGACGGTCCACTCCGGCATGTCGGTGGCGCAGGCGAAGTAGGCGGCGCTCAGGACGCGGGCGATCTCGCAGGGGACGGCCGGGGCGTCTCGCAGGGCCTCCTTCGAGGCGGCCCGGTGCCGCTCGTCGAGCCGCCGGTAGAGCGCGATCAGCAGGCCGGGGCGGGTGCCGAAGTGGTCGTAGACGATCGGTCTGCTCACTCCGGCGGCCTCCGCCAGGCTGAGCAGCGTGAGGCTGTCGGTGCCGTGGGCGCGCACGATCGCCATGGCGGTGTCGAGCAGTTGCTCCCGCCTGGCCGGCTTGGACAGGCGAGTTGATCCCGTGGTCATCGTCCTCCCTTGCGTTGCCTCCCAACTTAAGCTACAAAGTGTAAGTTACATAATGTAGGTTAGTGGGAGGACATCACCGTGGAGCACTCCGTACTGATCATGGGCGGATCCGGCCAGGCGGGCGCGGGGACCGCAGCCCTCCTGCGCCGGTGGTACCCGGAGCTGCCGCTGACGATCGCGGGCCGCGATCTCGGCCGCGCCCGCCGGGTCGCCGACGAGCTCGGCGCCGCGACAGCCGTGACCATCGATCTGCGGCGGAGCGACCTCGGCCTCCAGCGGACCGACGGCTACTCGGCCGTCGTGGCAACGGTGTGGGACAGCCACCTGAACGGACTGCGTTACGCACAGGACCGCGGCCTGCCGTACGTCAGCATCTCCAGCGGCCTGGTCGACATCGGCCCCGAGGTCGTCGCCGCCGGCCTGCGAGCCGGCGCGGCGCCGATCCTGCTGGCCAGCCACTGGTACGCCGGGCTCGTCGTCCTCGCGGTGCTCGACCTCGCCAGGGAGTTCGACCGGATCGACACCATCGAGGTCAGCGGCGTACTGGATGAACAGGACAGCGGCGGGCCCGCGGCCACGGTGGACATGGCACGCCTGCTGGCCGCCACCTCGGCGGGACACGTCCGCCGCGACGGCGTCTTCGGCTGGGTCAGCGGCCCCGACGCGCAGGTGGAGGTCACCAGCGTCGACGGCACCGTCCTGCCCGCCCAGATCGTCCCCATCCTCGACGTGCCGAGCCTGGCCGTCGCGACGGGCGCGCCCAACGTCCGCTTCGCGTTCGCGATCGGCGAATCCGCGGGCCGGCGCCGCGGCGGACCCGCGTCCACGGAGGTCAAGATCGACCTCGAAGGCGTGGACCGCGCGGGCGCACCACTCAGGACGAGCCGCTACCTCCTCCACCCGGAGGGGCAGCGCCCCCTGACGGCACTCGGCATCGCCCTCGGCGTCGAACGGCTGCTCGGCCTGCGCGGCGCCCCCGTGCCGCCCGGCCTCCACACCCCCGAGGCGTTGATCGACCCCGCCTACGCGGCCGAGCGGATGACAGAGATCGGCGCCACCTTCGCCGACGCACGAGACGATCACTGACTCCGCCGATCGAGAATCGCGGGCGGCGCACCCGTGAGATGACCTGGTTCATGATGGCTTTGTCAGGCACGGGCCGCCCTGCCGGGGCCCCATCGGGGTGGATGAGGCCCACACCCGGCTGATCTTCGGCGATCAGCCGGCCAGCGCCTGCAGCAGGCGTTCTCGCTGTTGCTTGGCCAGTCCGCCGACCCGGCGCTTCTCAACCACCCCCGACACGGCCATCAGCGCCGCGACCCGCGCCGGCCCGTAACCGGGAACAGCAGTCCAGGAAGTGCGTGCGAGCGTCCAGTTCGATCAGCAGCGAAGCGATCGGCGCGAACGGCAGCATCGCGGCCAGCTCGTCCTTCAGCGCCTTGGCCTCGGCGGGCACATCCTCGGCCGGCAGCGGCGGCACCACCAGATGCTCGTCCTCATCCAGCCGGACCATGCCAGTGTCGTCGGGCGCGGCGCCGGCCAGGGTCTTCTCCAGCTCCTGCAGGGCAGCGTGCAGTTCCTCCTTGCCCTGCTCCAGCGCCTCGGCCGCGTTCGGCGGCTTGCCCACCAGGCGGCAGTACTCGGCTCGCTTGGGTGCCCACTGCTCGGGCGTGTACAGGTAGGTGGCCGGGTCGGCGTAGCGGCGCGAGCCGGGCACGAACACGTCCCCGCTGCGCAGCCCGTCCCGCAAACACAAGATCACGCACAGTTCCCAGAAGTGGCGGTAAGCGGTGTCTTCCCCGGACTTGCGGGCCTTGACCAGATAGTCGGCGTACTTGGCGGGCACGAAGCCGGTCGGCGCCCCCGCAGGCACCTTACGGCCGCCGAGCCGGTTCATCTCCTTCAAGATGGCCACCGCCTCCATCAGCTCGGCCGTCCCTGGCCCGCCCTGGAAGTCGATCGCGGCCAGCACGTTCGGAGTTAACTGGCGCAGGTAGGTGTAGGAGGACTCCAGCTCCGACAGCCGACCGTGATCTCTGGGCAGCGGCTTCCACGCATCGGAGGTGATCTCCCGCAGCCGCTGCATGCCGATCCGCTCGCGCAGCATCCCGCCCACCTCATCGTCGGGAATCGACGGGTCGGCCAGCACCGGCAGGATCATCTCCATCACCAGCTGCCGGGCCTCACCCTTCTTGGCCCGCTCGACCAGCGCCTCATCCGTCTTGGACTTCGCCCGCGACTCACGAGCCGACACCGCCTGGTCGAACAGGGCCACCACCTCATCCAGCTGGTCGACCGCGGCCTGGGCGACGAAGGCCAGCAGGATCGGGAACTTACGCTCCTTGCGCCGCTCCAAACCCTGATTGCTCGAACGGCGCGCGACTTGCGCCAGGAACCGGCGCCGCTCGTTCGGCAGCACCGACACATCCATCTGGTGGGCGTCGATCGCGCGCAACCAGGTCAGCTTGTCGATCGCGGTCTTCACCGACGTCGCCGAAGCGTCCCTGGCCGGACTGACCAGCCACTCCAGCCGGGTCATCCCCAGCCCCGCATCCACCACCAGCATCCGCTCCAGATCGGCACGGAGCTCCTTTGTCAGCAGGTGCCCCACCAGCTGCGAGGTCAGATCGGAGGCCGCCTTGCGGGCGGTGCCGACCATCTTGGCCAAGATGAGCGCGCCGGGCCGGATCACCTTGGCCGCCATCAGATACTCGCGCGCCAGGTTGAACAGCAGCGTCGGCGCGTCGTGCTCCATCGCCCGGTCCAGCAGGAACTGCTCCAGCTCCTCCATCGCCTGACTGCCCGCCGGGGCGGTCTGCCACTCCAGATACTTGGCGACCTGGCCGAGATGGTTCGAGCGGGTCTGATCGCGCTTGCCGTACAGCCGCAGCACCGCTGGCGACACACCCAGCCGCTCCGCGACCCGGCCACGGCCGCCGGCGGCGCCGAGCCCACATCGTCGGGCACAAACCCGAGCCACGGCAGCGTGCAGAGCTGGACCAGCATGCCCAGCTGGTCCACGGAGCGCCGCCCACGACCTGGATCAACGAACGCCACGTCAGCCGCCGTTGGCGTGAAATACCGGATCAACTCATCTGCACTGATCTCCGGGAACGAACGCAGCTGCTCCAACTGCTCCTCGGAGAACATCTTCTCTGACAACGCACCACTCCACGTGCCGTACCGGACAAAACCGGAACGAACGTAACGGCAGTGATCATCAACCCGCCACAGGAGGTCAAACTCCTCCGTTACCGCAGGTCAGACGCTACTTCGTTGAAAATTTCTTCATTGCTACCGAGACCCCAGCAGGCGCCGCTGGCGGCCGATACCCGCCGCACCTACGCCTCCCGGGTGCGGATGTATCTGGCGTGGCTGGCCGAGCGGCCCGACGGCGGCGGCGTCGGCGGCGACCCGCTTGCCCACGCCCGCGCCCGCGACTGGGCCGTGCGTGACTACCGCCTCTACCTGCTGCGCGAAGCCGACCCCAAACGCTCGGTACGCTACGTCAACAACGCCCTGGCCGCCCTGGACGACTTCCACCTCCGGCGCGGGCTGGGCAAAGCCGACATCTCCCGCGAGGACATCCCCAAGACCGCGCCCAAGGCGATGAACGCCCCCGCTCAGATCCGCTGGCTGCGCGCCATCGAGAACTGGCCACACCTCCGCGACCGCGCCCTGGCCCTGCTGCCCTTCTACGCCGGGCTGCGCGTCGGCGACGCCGTCGCCCTGGACGTGCCCGACGTGCGCATCTCCGCCCGCAAGGGCCTGCTGATCGTCTACGGCAAGGGCGGCAAGATCCGCGAAGTGCCCATCCACCCCCAGCTACGCCAACCCCTGCTCTACTGGCTGGACGAGCGCCGCACCTGGCCGGGCGCCGCCACTACCAAGGCCCTGCTCCTCAACCGCCGCGGCGGCCGCCTCTCGGCCCGCGCCGCCTCCGCCATCTTCACCGCCATCGCCCAAGCCGCCGGGCTCGAAGACCCCACCACCGCCCACATCAGCCGCCACACCTTCGTCACCCAGCTGATCCGCGGCGGCGAAGACCTCGTCACCGTCGCCGAACTGGCCGGCCACGCCCGCCTCGACACCTTGCGCATCTACAGCCAGCCCACCGACGACGACAAACAGGCCGCCCTGCGCCACCTCACCGTTGACCGCTAACAAGCTTGGGCGAGATGACCAACCCAGACGACACCACCCCCGCCGCCACCGAGCAGAACCCAACAGCTCATGGCCACACCACCCACACTGTGCCTCTGCGGCCCGACGGCTGGCCCGACTGGCTCGGACGACGCCCCATGACCAGCGACGACAGGGCCAAGATCCGCAAAGCCCTAGAAACCGGGCTCCCCGAAGGGCCACTCACCGAGCTCGGCCCCTTCCTGTGCTACCTCACCATCGACGGCCTCGACCGCGTCGACCCCCGCAAACTCATCGCCCTTCGCGGCCGCGTCCATGCCGCCGCCCGCACCGCAGCCGAAGGACGAGCGACCACCTACCACGCCACCGACTCCACCATCACCATCGGCATCCGCGGACCCGACGCGGCTGAGCGCATCAACCAACTCCGCCACGCCCTGGCCAAGCTCATCACCAAACACGGCTGGACCACTCGGGACGAACCCCGCTGATCTACAGCTCAACGCTTATCGAGAAGTCTCGTCGAGATATGACCACGACCCCCTTCCCCGCCGGCTACGCCCGTCTGCAGGAGGCACTGGGGGAGTTGCCCGCCGAGCAGCGTGGCACTCCGTTCGTCGCCGCGCTGGCCGAGCTGGCCGAGCTCCAGGCCACCCGCCGCGCCTCTGGCGGGGGGTTTGTCATCCTGCCCGAATGGGCCGAGATCTTCGACCGGCACTTCCCGCCGGTGCAGCCGTAGCCGAACCTCGGAGCGCGGCCGGGGCCGATCGTCCGCGCGCGGACAATGGCTTCCCGCCCATTGGGTGACCGGCTACTAATGTTCTGTGGACCATCTGTACTGGGACATCGGATCGTGCGCGGGCGGCGCCTGCTTCGAGGTGGAGCTGCGTGGCTCGGCCGCCCGGGTGTGCTTCATGGACGTCGATGACTACCAGTTTGTCGGCTTCGATGGGCAGGACGTAGCGGCGGGTGGTGTCCAGCGAGCCGTGGCCGAGGAGTTCGGCGACCAGGATGGGGTCTTTGCCGTCATCTTGAACGGAAATGATCAACCACAGGACGACCTGCCGAAGCGTCCAGCTAAGTTACTCACGGGTACCACCAACGGCTGTCCGCAGGCTCCTCAACCCCGAGTTCCCAAAACCTATCCCCGGCGGGCCCCTTTGGGCCTGCCTTGGAGACGGCCCCGTCCGGTCTCCCAAGCCGTCTCCAAGGCAGGTGTGACAGATTGCTATGTCAAAGACAGTCTTATATCGAGGAGAAACAGATGGGCTCCACAGCAAGGACAACCATCGCCGACATCACTTCAGTCGGCGCTGAACTCGACGAGAACGAGCTGAGCGGCATCAACGGCGGCCAAATGGTCGTCGTTAGGGGTAACGCCACCTTCATAGATCCGCCCGGCGTCTGCCAATTTGACGAATAACGGCTGGCGTCGCGGAACACCGCCGCGATCGACTCAAAGCCTAGCGGTCGCCACGTGCGGGGACGTCGTCACAGCTTTCCCGCACCACGCGGGGCTTGATCGACAACGGAACGGTCAGGGGTGTTAGCGAGCCGACGCGGGCGAAGTTGGGGGGCGACCGGAGTACGCCAGAAGGACACCGCGGGGCGGGGCGATGTAGCGGATAAGGGGCCGTTATCGCGTACATCGCCGACGTCACGGTGCCGTTGACCAGCAGCCGCGTGAAGACGACAGCCGCGCGGCTCGGACACGTTGTCCGGTACACGCTCAGGCCAGACCGGCCAGACATGATGACGATGACCTGCGGGGATGTGGTGGCGCGGTGTGTTTCTGGCGTACTCCGGCCGCCCCCCTACAACACGATGATCGGTGCCTTGGTCGACCTCGGCGCGGTCTACCCGGGCGGCCTGGACTACCTGGAGCGCGACGCGGGCCGGCGCAGGGGCAGAGGCTGAGACCACGGACGCATTACGTCCCGGACGCAATGGGTCCGGCTCTCCCGGTCCCGGCAGCAAGATAGGCGATCAGGTCACCTGATCGCGGTCGGCGGCCGCCCGGTCGACGGCGCCAGCACGAGGTGACCGGTCTGGACTGAGGAGTTTTCAGAGTTTCGCGAGGGGGCTACGCGCGGGTGCGTGAGGCCTCGGCGGCTCACTGCTGCGGGGGAGCCGGGTGGATCTCCGGCCACTCGCGCGGGCAGAACGGGCCTGTCTCCTCCGAGCCGTGCCCGGCGCAGGGAGGCCGACCTGGCCGACCGGATCGCCGAGGCCGTCGACGACCTGCTGGAGCTCGTCGACAGCGGCGGCCCGGGTCCCGGCTGGCAGCCCGGATTTTGGCGGTAGGGCTGAAGTGGTGATGATCACATCTAGTGGGTCAGCGGGTCGGCCACAACTTCACGCTCTTGTCGCTGCTGCTGGTGGCGAGGGTTGTGCCGTCGGGGCTGAAGGCCACCGAGGTGACATAGCCGGTGTTGCCGGTGAGGGTGGCGGCGGTTTTGCGGCCGGCCACGTCCCACAACCGCGCCGTGTTGTCGTGGCTGCCGGTGGCGAGGAGTTTGCCGTCCGGGCTGAAGGCCACCTTATAGACACTGTCGGTGTGGCCGGTGAGGGTGGCGGCGGTTTTGCGGCCGGCCACGTCCCACAACCTCGCGCTCTTGTCGCCGCCGCCGGTGGCGAGGGTTTCGCCGTCGGGGCTGAAGGCCACCGAGTAGGGGGGCAGACCAAGTAAGCCGGAAAGGGCTAATAGGGCTGGTCAGAGGGCGTGATGACAGCCGAGATGTGACCATCTGCGCTGGTTTAGTTACGGTTTGATGAATCGCGGGACGCGTTGTGATCATCTGTCGCTATGGTGTGCGGGTTCTGGAGATGATCAACCGGAAAGGGCTCGCCGGTGACGTCGATCGAGCGGACCGTCTACCCACAGTTCAAGCGCCTGACCTCGGCGCGGGTGCTGCATGTGTTCTTCACCCCGACGGCCGAGGAGATCGCCTGGGCTCAGGAACTGGCCAGAAGTCCCGAGGCGCTGTTCGCGCTGGTGCTGGCATTGAAGTGCTTTCAGAAGATGGCGTGCTTCCCTTCTCCGCAGGAGGTTCCCGAGGCCGTTGTCGAGCATGTGCGGCGCTGCCTGGGGCTGGCCGACGGCATCGAGCCCGATCATGGGGCCACGAGCACGGCCAAGTGGCACCGGAAGAAGATCCGAGCTCGTCAAGGAGTGACCTACGACAAGGACCGGGCCCGGGACATCGCCGCCGAGGCCATGGAGAAGGCGGCGCTGGCGAAGAA
>NZ_JBEXGU010000094.1:0-35732 GCF_040607515.1 Streptosporangium sp. NPDC005286
CGGGGAGCCGCCGGCCACGCCGCCTTCGGCCACGGTGTGCACCACTGCCTCGGGGCGCCGCTGGCGCGGATGGAGATGCGCATCGCCTTCCCGGCACTGCTGCGCCGCTTCCCCGGCCTCGCCCTGGCCGACCCGGACGAGCAGGTGGACTTCCGGGTCTTCAGCATCGTGTACGGCTTGAACTCGCTGGCGGTGACCTGGTAAGCGGACGGCCGCCCGCCCAATAGCTCTACGACACCCCCGAGACGACTGTCCAGCAGATCGCCGACCTGTTCGGCGTGCCCCGGTCGACGTGTACGGGCACCTGAGGCGGACGTCGTCGTGACCGTGCGATTCCCCCTCGCCGAAGGCATGCCGAGCCGGCTCCATGCATCGGACGGCGCACCACCGCACCGTGGGACATCGCGGGAGCCCCACCAGCCTGGTCCGCCAGATGTGGAATCGCCAATCGCCACCTGTGACTTCGAACCGAAGCCGCTCACAACGCAAGGAGGATCTCATGAACATGCCAGATCGATTTGACGAGGAGGCTGAGATGCAAACTCAAACGACCAAAACGTTCCAGCACGCGACGGACGAGAAGCCGACCACCGTCGCACGAAGCGGCTGGAACTGGAGCCGGATCCGCCCCATCGCCTTTTGGGCCACCACGTTTGTAATCGTCTTCGAGTTGACTGCTGGATCGGTGTGGAACCTTCTACCGATCGAATGGGTGGAAGTCCAGTTGCGCCACCTGAGATACCCGCACTACTTCGCCTACATTCTAGGCGTGTGGCAGGCCGGTGCGGCCGTCGCGATCATCGCGCCCAGGCTCCCGCTGATCAAGGAATGGGCGTACGCGGGTGCCTTTTTCCTGTGGTCGAGTGCCGTGGCGTCGCATCTGATAGTCGGCGACGGGCTTCAGACGTGGGGGGTGCCGCTGATCTTCGGGACGTGCGCCATCGCGTCGTGGGTGCTGAGGCCTGCCGACCGTCGGCTCCCGGAGACGCGGCTCCGTCGGGACCGCCCTGCCAACGCTGGACAAAATGGGGCCGGTCCGCCGAAAACCCGTCCTCGCGCTTGGGCCGTTCCGATCGGGCTCCTCGTTGTTCTGTATGCCGTTTCGTTCCTCACGCTGCCCGCGGCCGAAGCCATGACGCACGAGTGGGCAGTTGAGAACGGCTGGATCGACGAGTAGCGGCCTTGAAGGTCTCGACGTCTCGCCGACACATGGTTCCGAGAACACCAGCCCGCTGACACAGCGGTAGCAGCCGTCGTCATCGGCCATCCTCTCGCCGACGCAGTCCTTGCCGTCGATGAACTTGAGGCCTTGCCCCCGGAGGGGGCGACGCCGTGGATGCGGGTGTCCTGGCCGTAGTCGACGAGCAATACGCCCAGGTTGGCACCTTGAGCTCGGAACTGGTCTCTTTCGGCCGGATGCTGTCCACCCGGACCAGACCCTTCTTGCCGTCACTGTCGACCGGCGACTGCACCTGGACGTACTCGCGGATGGCGTCTTTGTACGAGAAGACCGGCTGCGTCAGCCCGCCGGAGATTTCGATCGTCGGCTTCGCCGCCGCGGTGGCCACCCCGGGTGTGGCCACCCCGGCCAGCGCCGTGCCCCCCACTCGCCGGAAGACCCGCGGCATCCGGACCCTGTTGTTCTTGGTACTCAAGATGCCACGTCCCAGGTGACCGGGAGGCTCTTGACTCCGTAGATGTCCGCGGTCTCCAGGCGAAGGGCAACCTCTTCAGCCGGTACGGCCAGCCGTAGCGTGGGGAAGCGGGTGAGCAGCGCGGGGAAGGCGACCCGCATCTCGACGCGGGCCAGCTGCTGCCCCAGGCACTGGTGGATGCCGTGGCCGAAGGCCAGGTGCCCGCCCTCCTGCCTGCGCAGGTCGAGCACGTGGGGGTCGGTGAAGCGCTCGGGGTCGCGGTTGGCGGTGGCGTACGACAGGATGACCGTCGAACCGGCCTTGATGGTCTGGCCGCCCAGCTCGACGTCCTCCAGTGCGACCCTCGGGAACTGCTTGGCGACGCTCAGATACCGCAGCAGCTCCTCCACGGCCCGGTCGGTGAGCGCGGGCTCGGTGCGCAGCGCGGCCAGCTGCTCCGGGTTCTGCAGCAGCGCGAAGGTACCCAGCGCCAGCATGTTCGCGGTGGTGTCGAACCCGGCCGACAGCAGGATCAGGGCGATCCCCCGCAGTTCCTCATCGGTCAGGTCGCTGTCGAGCAGGTCGCTGAGCACGTCGTCGGTGGGGTTGGCGCGCTTGGCGGCCACCAGCTCCGCGAGGTAGTCCTGGGTCGCGGTGTAGGCCGCGATCAGTTCCTCGTCGCCGACCTCCCCGCCGAGGAACTTGTCGATGTGCCCCTGGAAGGAGCCCCGGTCCTCGTACGGCACGCCCAGCAGCTCACAGATGATGATGGAGGGGATGGGCTTGGCGAACGCGGTCACCAGGTCCGCCGACGGCCCGGCCTTCTCCATCGCGTCCAGGTGCTCGGCGGTGACCTGCTCGACGCGCTCGGTGAGCTGTCGCATCCGCCGTACGGTGAACTTGCCCACCAGCGGTTTGCGATAGCGCCCGTGCTGCGGCTCGTCCATGAGGAGGAACTCGCCGGGCGGCGCCGGAGGCACCTCGATCTCGCCGAGGTCGACCAGCGGGTGGTGGCGCATGAGCTCCTTGCGTGAGCTGAACCGAGGGTCGGCCAGGACCGCCCGGACCAGGTCGTAGCCGGTGACCAGCCAGCCCTCGTGTCCGTCGGGGAAGGGGAAGCGGCTGATCGGGCCGTGCTCGCGGGCCTGGATCAGCTCCTTGGGCGGGTCGAAGGGACAGCCGGGCCGGCGCGCGGTCGGCAGCGTGGTGATGGTGTGTTCCATGGTCATTCCTCTCATCGGCCTAGGATGAAGTCGCGATAGTACGTGTTTGGCGTGGCTCGAAAGCTGCATTGCACTCAGAATTCCTGTCAGCCACAGGAAGTGCATTCAGGCAGGTGATTAGCGCTGATTGCTGCGCCGCGAGAAGAAGCGTGGCCGCCCGATCGACTTCGGTGAGGAGCGGAAACGGCGGTACCGCGGCCGCAACGTCGTCGAACGGTGCTTCAACCGTCTCAAGAGATGGCGCGGAATCGCGATGCGCAACTACCGCGCCGCGATCCGCCTCTCCGCCACGCTGATCTGGATCAAGAAAGACTCGATCGACACGGCCCTAGGAGATCTTGCGGCGGTAGGTGTTCATGGCGAAGGCGTACGCGACGATGAGGATGCCGACACACCAGGCCAGGGCGATCCAGATGTCGGTGCCGACCGGCTGCTGGGTGTAGAGGTCGCGGATGGCGTTGACGATGGAGGTCACCGGCTGGTGCTCGGCGAAGACGCGCACCGGGCCGGGCATGGTGTCGGTGGGCACGAATGCCGAGCTGAGGAACGGCAGGAAGATGAGCGGGTAGGAGAATGCGCTCGCGCCGTCCACGGACTTCGCGGACAGACCGGCGATGACGGCGAGCCACGTCAACGCCAGGGTGAACAGGATCAGCATGCCGGCGACCGCGAGCCACGCCGGCACTCCCGCCCCCGAGCGGAAACCCATGAGCAGGGCGACGAGCACGACGACCACGAGCGAGATCAGATTGGCGACCAGCGAGGTCAGCACGTGCGCCCACAGCACGGACGAGCGTGCGATCGGCATGGACTGCAAGCGCTCGAAGATGCCGCTCTTCATGTCCAGGAACAGCCGGAAGGCGGTGTAGGCGATGCCCGAGGCAACCGTGATGAGCAGAATGCCAGGCAGCAGGTAGTTCACATACGAAACCGGCCCCGTGTTGATCGCACCGCCGAACACGTAGACGAACAACAGCAGCATGGCGATCGGCGTGATCGCGGTCGTGACGATGGTGTCCACGCTGCGCGTGATGTGGCGCAGGGATCGTCCCAGCAGGACGGCGGTGTCGCCGAAGAAATGCTTGCTCATCGCTGTTCCTTACGCGTCCGTGCCGACGCTGTGGTCATGGCCGGCGTCGCCGTCTTGCCGCCGGCACCGACGAGGGTGAGGAAGACGTCCTCGAGGGTCGGCTGCTTCTCGACGTATTCGACCTTGGCGGGCGGCAGCAGCTGCTTGAGCTCGGCCAGGGTACCGTTGACGATGATCCGCCCCTCGTGCAGGATCGCGATCCGGTCGGCGAGCTGTTCGGCCTCGTCCAGATACTGCGTCGTGAGCAGCACCGTCGTACCGTGCTCGGCGAGTTCCCTGACGGCCTGCCACACCTCGATGCGCGCCTGGGGGTCCAGGCCGGTCGTCGGCTCGTCGAGGAAGATGACCGGCGGATTGCCGATGAGGCTCATCGCGATGTCCAGGCGGCGGCGCATGCCACCCGAATACGTCGACACCCTGCGCGCGCCCGCGTCGGTCAGCGAGAAACGCCTCAGCAGGTCATCGGCGATCCTGCCGGGATCCTTGAGGTGCCGCAACCGGGCGACCAGCACGAGGTTCTCCCGCCCGCTGAGAATCTCATCGACGGCCGCGAACTGTCCGGTGAGGCTGATGGACTCCCGCACGTCCGCAGCCTGCATGGCGACATCGAAGCCGTTGACGCCGGCCGTGCCCGCGTCCGCCTTGAGCAGCGTGGACAGGATTCTCACGACCGTGGTCTTGCCCGCCCCGTTCGAGCCGAGCAGGGCGAAGATGCTGCCTCGCGCCACGTCGAAGTCCACGCCGCGCAGCACCCGCAGCTCCTTGTACGACTTCTCCAGACCCTGCACATGGATCGCCTGGGCTTGCTGTGTCGTCATCAGACGGTCCTCTCTTCTCTTCCGGTGTCCTCGCCGGCGGCGCGCTCGATGGCGCTGGTGAACCGTTCCCGCTCCCGGCTGATGTACCGCCCCACGGAGTAGTTCTGCACAAACGCCTCGACGAACTCCACGGGGTCCTCCCCGAAGATCTCGCGGATCGGGGTTCCATCCGCCGCGCTCTGCTCGAACAGATCGGCAAGGTCCTCGAACATCGAAGCCGCATCGGCGCCGTCCCCCGGCCCGAAGTGCATCAGGTACCGCTCCAGCGCTTCGACTGCCGTGCGATAGTTCTCGGGAAGCACTCTGATCCGCGCCTTGTACTGCCGCCAGCGCCTCTTGTCCTCGAGCGGCCCGGTGACCACCTCCAGGTACTGCAGGTAGCGCCTCTTCGGCTCGGCCGGCTCTGTGGCCATGTCTACGTACCTCCTTCGCGGAGCTGTTCGAGCCGTTCCGTGAGGAAGCTCCAGGTCCTCCAGAACTCTTCGAGATACTCCCGTCCCTGAGCGTTCAGGGAATACACCTTGCGCGGCGGCCCCTTCTCGGACGGGACCTTCTCCACGTCGACGAGGCCGCGCCGCTCGACCCTGACCAGCAGCGCGTAGACCGTGCCCTCGGCGATGTCGGAGAAGCCCTGATCCCGCAGCCACGCCGTGATCTCGTAGCCGTACGCGGGCCGGCCGGACAGGATCGCCAGGATGATGCCCTCCAGCGTTCCCTTGAGCATCTCCGTCACCTGCTTGCCCATGGACCCCCTTCGGCTACCCAGTTATACTGACTACTGGTACATAGTAACACTGAATAGCGACGGCGCAAGCCCCGTGGGGCCCCGGTAGCAATGAAGAAATTTCCAACGAAGTAGCCTCTGACCTGCGGCAACGGAGGCATTTGATTGCCTGTGGCGGGTTGACGATCACTGCCGCTACGTTCGTTACGGTTTCGTCCGGTACGGCACGTGGGGTGGTGCGTTGTCGGAGAAGATGTTCTCTGAAGAGCAGTTGGAGCAGCTGCGCTCGTTCCCGGAGATCAGCACAGACTTGAAGTCCCTGACGGCCTGCCGGGGTCGCGGGCGTGGGCGGTGGCCGAATCCTTCGGCGTCGAGGCGGACCTGCTCAACGACGACCGGACCGGCCGGGCATTGGACGCGATCGCCCCACCTCGATCACCTCGCGGGATCGGTCGGTCTGGCCGCGGAGGGAGCTGGCGGCGCCGGCCGGTGTGAGCATCGACTACTACGTACGCCTGGAACGCGGCAAGGAGACCCATCCGAGCCCCTCCGTGGTCGAGGCGCTGGCCGACGCGCTCCGCCTCAACGAGGAGGAGCGCGGCTTCCTGCGCGAGCTGGCGACGCGGGCGGCGCGGCGTGCGCCCGAGCCCTGTCCCCTGCCGTCGCAGCGAGTCCGTCCGACCGTCACGCAGCTTCTGGAGACGCTCCGGCCCAACCCGGCGTACGTCGTGAGCCGCACCAACGACCTGCTGGCGGCCAATCCCGGCGGGCTGCGGCTGCTCCACGGCATCGCCGACTGGCCGGAGCGGCAGCGGAACACCGTCCGGTACACCTTCCTGCACCCGGCTGCACATGTGACCGTCGGCGGCGTTCAGGCCGCGAGATGGGGCTGCTGACGGGGCGGCGAGAACCGACGAAGTCGGCCTTCGCACTGATGCTCAAGTGACGCGGTCGACTACGTTGCCAGGGCGGTGAAGGTCCCGGCCTGGACCTGGCGTTCTACGAGTGGGACGGACGTACCGGCAAGGACCACCGTACTGACATCCGCAAGTTCACCGGGTTCCGCGAATTGGCCGCGAAGCTCCGGGGTGCCCGGGAGTTCGCGGCCAGCAGTGTCTCCTAGCGGGTGGCGACCCGGTAGTCGTACTTGATGTGGGTAAGGAAGAAGTCCCGGACGTCCTCGGCGAGCAGCTCTGGCACCTCCATCGCGGCGAAGTGGCCGCCGCGCTCGAACTCCGACCAGTGCCTGATGTCGTACAGCCGCTCGGCCAGCGGTCGCACCGACTGCGTGATGTCGTGCGCGAACACCGCCACGCCAACCGGTACCGGGCACGGCTCGATCCGCCGCGGAGCCTCGCGGTGCAGCCGCGCCGAGGAAGCCGCGGTGGCGGTCAGCCAGTACAGCGAGATGTCGGTGAGCATCCGCTCGTCACTGATCTGCGAGCGAGGGTCCGTCCACTGTGCGAAGCGCTCGGCGATCCAGGCCAGCTGGCCGACCGGCGAGTCGGTCAGCGCGTAGCCGATGGTCTGCGGGGTGGTGGCCTGCAGAGCCTGGTACGGCGGACGATTCGCCATCAGCTGCCTGACCTTGTCCAGCCGAGCCTCATCCGTTTCGGACAGTTCGATGTCGGCGTCCGGGACCGGCCGGGTCGGCAGGTAGTTGACGTGCACCCCGACGACCTGCTCGGGCGCCACCGCGCCGAGCGCCGTTGAGATGCCCGAGCCGAAGTCACCCCCCTGCGCGCCATAGCGCTCGTACCCGAGACGGCGCATCAGCTCAGCCCAGGCCCGCGCGACCCGGACGATATCCCAGCCGCGCTCGTGGGTCGGCCCGGAGAAGCCGTACCCCGGGATGGACGGAAGCACCAGGTGGAAGTCGCGCGACAGCGGCTCGATCACGTCGAGGAACTCCAGGAACGAACCGGGCCAGCCGTGGGTGAGGATCAGCGCGAGCGCGTCCGGTTTCGAAGACCGGACGTGGACGAAGTGGATGTTCTGGCCGTCGATCTCGGTGGTGAAGTGCGGAAGCTCGTTGAGCTTGGCCTCATGCTCGCGCCAGTCGTAGCCGGTGCGCCAGTATTCGGCCAGTTCCTTGAGCCGCGCCAGCGGGAAGCCGTAGTCCCACCCGGCGTCGGCGACCTCGTTGGGCCAACGGGTGCGGGAGAGCCGGTCGGTCAGGTCGTCGAGGTCGGCCTGGGGGACGTCGATACGGAACGGCTTGATCATGGTCTTAACTCCAGGGAAATTCATTCGGCGCCCAAATGTTCGGACGACGGGCGACGACGAGCTGCGAGGTGAGCTTCGACATGGATTTGCACGCGGCCCGAGCGGCCTGCGGCCGGAGTGAAAATCTCGGTGAGCTCGTAAGGCAGGACGAGGTGGGGCTGCCGTGCAGGAACACCACTGGCGACTCCCCCTGCCCGGTCTCTGTGCAGGCGAGGTAGGAGTCGATGACGGCGACAGTGTGCATGATCATTATGTCCTTCGATGAGTTGCGTGTCGGACTCTAGATCTACACACTCTCAACCGTCAACGTTCCAACCAATATCATCGCAACCGTCACTGAAAGAACCATTGGCCTGCTAGCATCACACCAAGAGGTGAGGCTCGTGCCCGGCCAGGCAAGGAACGTCGACGACGACGCGCTGCATGCGACCACCGGCCACCTGATGCGCCGCGTGTTCACCGCTCATGCCGTGCAGGACGAGCCATAGTCGCGCGATTTCGTGGTGCTCGACATCCCCGCCGGACGCCATCTCACAGCAGGATCTCGCCCACCGGCTCGGCATCAACCGTACGATCATGGTCAGGCTGCTCGATCGGCTCCAGGAGCCTGGCCATGTCATCCGCACCCGCGACCCGGCCAACCGCCGCACCTATGTGCTGTCCCTGACCGAGGCGGGCCGTACCGCCCTGGACGGCATGCGCCACGCCGTCGCCGACCGCGACGCCCGGCTCACCAGTGCCCTCAGCACACCCGAACGGCGACGCCTCACCGCGCTGCCGACCAGGCTCGTCGCCGACGACGGGCCATCCACCATCCACAGCATCGAGCATCTGATAGCTCAAGCCCACTACCGGCTGCGCCACCTCGGGGATCACCAGCTCGCGGCGCACGGCCTGCGCACCCGCCACTTCGCCTTGCTGCCAGTAGGGCCAGCGCCTCTGCCGTCAGCGCAAAGCCAATCGGCGGATCGCGGTATTCCAAACCTGGTTACGCGGCGCTACTTCGACCGCTAAGGACATGGTCGAGCGAAGGCCCCTTCGCTTCGTCAGCTCGGTGGTCTGCCATCGTGGGGAGCGTGCCCGACACGGCGGGCGTTGCTGGTGCCGCAGTCCAGGCACACCACCCGGTCCCGCAGCTCGCCGTCTTGCTCCCAGACCTCACTGGCGACATTGCTCTGATCTTCGCCGCAGAAGAAACAGTTCCCCTCGCGACCCTTCAGGCGCCGCATCGCATGCAACTGCTCGCCCTCATGGTGCTGGTAGCCCAGCCAGCCGCACCCAGAGCACTCCCACCACAGTTCGTGCCTGGGCTGTGGTTCCTGACCGCCCCAAAGGTTGCGGCGATGCAGCACCTGCAGAGCCGTCAGCTTCCGCTGGCAGCGTACGCATTCCGGGCTCACGGGGTGGAGCTTGCGGGGTTCGCGCAGTGCCATCACCGGGGTCCGGCCGGTGACCGTGAGGGAGTCACGCGCTTGGAAGATGAGCAGCGACATGCGGAACTCACCACTCCTGGCCTCGATGTTGGTCGGCACTCCGGGAACATCTCTTAGCACGGTGACGTCCCAACCGGCGGACGTGAGCAGAAACCTGGCGCCCTCCACCGGATCAACACCCGGCTCACCGCTCATGGCGTGCTGGACGTGCACGGAATAGGAAAACCGCAGCGGTTCCTCCCAATAGGTGATAGCCGGCGCCCCTGGTAGCGCCACCTCCAGGTCCTGATCTCCAGTCAGCTCCACGACGACCGACCGGACCTGGCCGCGCAGCCACCGAGCCGCCCGATCCAGCTCCTCGCGCGCACCCGGGATCTTCGTCATCACCACATCCCAACATCGGAGCGTTCGCCGCGCCTCACCGGCGAACCCGTACATACTCCCAAGCCCGACGCCGAGCTCTTCGTTTCACCGTTCAGCCAGGGCCGGCACCGGGCGAGTTCAGGAGGAATCCGGTGGCGGTCGCGCAGATCGACGGCACCACGGTGGCCTGAGCCGCACGGTCGACAGGATGGCGAGCCGGTGCTGGGGTCCCTGCCAGTCAGGTCCAGGCAGGGGCGCGGCGCAAGCACGGCTCCGTACGAGGCCATGTTCGTGGTGGACAACGGCAGCGGGGTCACCAATTCAAAGCCGCTGGTCAGAGCTGTCGATGGCTTCCGCGCGGCCCGTTTCAGGCGCCTGCCAGTGCCGGCCCCCTGAAGGGAGGGTTACGGCTCGAATATGCAGGGATAAGTCCGACGCGATAACGATCAACAGCCCGCTTCTGCGGGTCGGCGTGATCGATCGGGCCGACGTCCAGGAAGCCCGCCGGACAGCCCTCAGCCTCCGTGCGCACCTGGTCGTCCTTGCCGAACAGGCGGACGATACCGGTGCGAGGGGTGATGGAGACCGTCGTCGAGCCGCAGGCGCGCGCACTTCTCAGCGCGGGCGCCGACACCCAGCAGCGTGAAGATGATGGCCGCGTGCGCACCATCCGTCCTTGAAGACGGTGAAACTTTCATCCAAGGACGCGGGCCAGGGACTCGGCTCTGCGGTGGTCGTACGGTGCGGCCAGGCGTTCGGCGGTCACCATCGCCTGCTCGGCCGCCCGCCTGGCCTGCCTTCGCCCGCCCAGGGCGGCCAGGATCAGCGCGAGGGCCCAGCCGATCCGGGCGGCGGCGCCGGGGTTGCGGGCGGCGTACCGGGAGAGGTGCCCGAGCAGGAGGGGAGCCACGGTCCGGTCCTGCCCCACGTCCCCGAGCAGCTCGGCGAGGCCGGTCCAGCACTCCAGCATGCCGGGCTGCACCGCCGGCAGCCGCTCGGCCAGCGTCAGCGCCTCGGCCAGCGCCGCAGGCGCCCGCGCCGGGTCCAGGCGGGCCGCGATGGTGAGCAGGCGCAGCTCCTGGATCGTGCGGCTCGCCGGGCTGTCGCGCAGGCCGATCTCCTTCGCGTGCGTACGCCGCCGCTCGTGCGAGGCGCGAGCGGCCGCCAGCAGCTCCCGGATCCGCTCCACCGGCACCCCGTCCAGGCGCAACAGCGCTTCCGCCCGGCCGGTCAGGCACCAGTGGCGGCCGATGTCGTCCCCGCCCACCCGCGCGACCGCCAGCTCCTCCGTCTCCGCGTACCCGGTGGCCGCCGCGGCGAACTCGCCCTGCCACAGCGCGGTCTCGGCGAGCATGCCGGCGCAGTTCTCGGCCACCCGCGGGTCGATCGTCCGCGACCGTCCCTCCGTGAACGACCGCCTGGCGTCCTCGAAACGGCCCGCGTGGAGCAGGTCGATTCCGCGGGCCAGCCGGGCCCGGTGCACGGCCTCGTCCGGGTGGTCGATGCAGGAAAGTGCCTGGTCGGCGAGGCTGCCGTAGCGGGTGGCGATCCGGTGGCGGCCGACGAGGCGGGCGATGGTGGCGAAGTTCGCGTAGGACTCGGCGCGCAGGGCGGGGTCGGTGCCGCGGTCGGCGGCGTTGAGCTGGCGCAGCGAGGTCACCAGCATCACGGGGAGGTCCTGCTGGTGGTAGGCGAGCCGGGCGAGCAAGGTCAGCGCCTGCGCGGCCTCGGCCTCGTCCGTACGGGGTACGGGGAGGAGACGGCGGGCGGCCGTGATCGGCAGGAGGCGGTGGGCGGCCTGGCGGGCGGCGGCGGTCAGGAGAGCGGTCGCGAGGTCGGTGGGGGTGGTGGGGAGTGGCTCGCCGAGCGTGTCGAGGGCGGCGCGGGCCAGGCGGGTGGCGGCGCGTTCCCTGGCGAGCTGGTGGGAGCTCACCGCGGCCATCCGGAGCAGGCGGGCCCGCAGGCGCAGGTCTTCCGGAGGGCGGTCGAGATGCTCGCGGACGATCGCCACCGACTCCTCGTACAGGCGCAATCGCAGGCACAACGTCCAGTAGTGGTCCAGGAAGCGCAGCTGCCCGGACACCCGCCAGGCCAGGCGGATGTTGTCCATCTCGACGCCGAGCACGCGGACGACCTCGGCGTCCGAGCCGTCCTGGAGCGCGGTGGCGTGCCGGTCGAGGAGGCGGGCGTAATGGCGGGCGTGCCGTTCGCGTACCCCCGGGTCCTCCAAATGGGCGGCGGCGAGCTGCTTGATGAGAGGGTGGAGGGTGTACCGGCCGGACGGGGTGAGCTGCAGCATGCTGTGGTCGACCAGGTGGACCAGCACCTCAGGGCTGGTTCCGGCGACCTCCAGGGCCGCGCGCAGGGTGCAGCCGCCGCCGAACACCGACAACGCCGCCAGCGCCGCCCGCCTCGCCGGGTCGAGCAGCCGCCAGGACGTCTCGAAGACCGTACGCATGCTCGCGTGCCTGGACCGTGCGGCGGGCCCGGCCGTGGAGAGCAGCCCCGTGTCCACGCCGAGGCGTTCGGCCAGGTCGGCGCACGGCACGGCACGCAGCAGGCCGGCCGCCAGCTCGATCGCCAACGGCAGTCCGCCGGTCGCGGCGCAGATCGCGGCCACCAGCGGGGCCTCGCGCTCGGGGTCGAACCCCGGCCGGGCCTTGAGCGCCCGCACGACGAACAACGCCTCGGCGGCCGACTCGGCAAGCCCCTCCACCGGGACGATCACCTGCCCGGGCACGTCCAGCCGCCGCCGGCTGGTCGCCAGCACCCGCACGCCCGGCGCCACCCGCAGGATCTCCGCGATCACCCCGTCGAAGGACGGCAGATGTTCGAGATTGTCGAGCACCAGTAGCGTCGAGCGACCGGCGAGGGCGGCGAGCAGCAGCTCGGCGGCGGGCCGCGGCGGCGAGAGGTTCACGCCGAGCCGGCGCGCGAGCGTCGTCACAGCCGCCTCCGCCCGCACCCCGACAAAAGACACGAACGCGACATCCGTCGAGGAGGGGGACGCGGCGTCGTGCTCACCGGGCTTCGCGGAGGAGGGGGAGGCGACGTTGCGCTCACCGGCTCGCGCGGAGGATAGGGACGCGCTGTCGTGCTTCCCGGTCCCCGTGGAGGAGAGGGGCGCGGCATCCCGGTCCCCGGCCTCCGCCGCGGCGATGGCCAGGCGGGTCTTGCCGATGCCACCCGGGCCCGACAGGGTGATCAGGCGTTCCCGGGACAGCAGGGCACGTAGGCGGCGGATGTCGGACTCGCGGCCGACCAGCTCCGACCCGGGGACCGGCAGGGCAGCCCGGCGGGCGGTCGCGGGCCGGGGCGTGAGGTCCTGGCGGAGCGCGCGGGTCTCGGGTGCGGGATCGATGCCCAGCTCGCGCGCCAGCCGCAGGCGCAGCTCCTCGTGGCAGGCCAGGGCCGCGGCCCGGTTCCCGGTCCTGGCCAGGGAGGCGATCAGCACCCGGTGGGCCTCCTCGTCGTACGGGTCCAGCTCCGTCACGATCCTGGCCAGCCGTACGACGTGTTCGGAGGCGGCGGGCCCGGCGCGTACGAGCAGCTCGCGCAGCACCAGCCGGGCCCGCTGCCGCTCGCACTCCAGCCACCCGGCGAACGCGGGCGCGTCCCCGAAGGAGAGACCGTCGAGGAACTCCCCGCGCCACAACCGGAGCGCCCCCGCCACCGTCGGGTCCCGAGTGAGCTGCCGGTAGTCCACGAAGCAGTCGTCGTCGGCGCGGAAGCCGACGTGGTCGCGGGTGATGTCGAGCCAGCCGCCCACGTCCTTGCGCAGCTCCGACAGCGCCAGCCGCAGGCTGCCTCTGGCGTTGGCGTCGGGACGCTCGCCCCACAGCAGCCCCGCGAGCTCGGCCCGCGAGCGCGCCCCCGGCGTGGTGGCGAGGTAGCAGAGGAGTGCCCGGGTCTTAGCGGAACGGATCCGCACCGGACTTCCCCCGACAGCTAGCTCGGGCGTGCCGAGCAGCAGCAGGCTGAAGGAGTCTCCCATATGAAGACAGTAGGCGCGTGCCTGCCGCCCGACTGTGTCAGAAGGCACGGAGATCGTGTGCTCTATGCCATTGACCTGCGATCTAACGATGTGCTCACGCTGCGTCCGCGACTCTGATGCCGCGTTTCGCGACGGTCGCGAAACGTCAGCGTCTCCAGGAGGAACAGCATGCATTCTCGTAAGGTGATCGCCGCACTCGCCCTGGCCGGAGGTCTGGTGGCGCCGATGGCGTTGGCCGCGCCCCCGGCGGCCGCCATGGCCGGCTCGTGCCGCGTGGAACTGCACGACATCGACGCCGGCAACGTGGCCGACCGGGACGGCCGGGACGAGCTCCGGTTCCTGGTCGATGGGAACCTGTTCCCCAGGATCAACGCCAACTACTTCGGCATGAACGCCGGTGACGACGGGAATCCCGGCGACTTCGAAGACCCGACCTCGATCATCCTGAACACCCAGGACGTGGTCTTCGACCTGCGCGAGGCCGACGGCCCGATCTGGGGACAGGGCGACCGGCTCGGCACGGTGACCGCCCTCGGCAGCACGTGCGCCGGGCTCGCCACGGGCGCGACCAGGACCATCACCAGGACCCTCACCGGGACCGAGCAGACGGCGTACTCGTACGTGGTCAGCCTTGAGATGACCGCTCTGTAACCGCCCTCGGAGCTGAGGCCGCGCTGCCGCCGCGGGGCAGCGCGGCAAGAGCATCGGCGGCGCGGCCGTCGTCGACGAGGCCATGCTGTCGATGGCCCTGCACCTGCGCGGACAGAACCTCAGCCTGCGCGACATCGCCGCCCGGCTCGTCATCACCACGGGCAAGCGGAAAGGACGGCACCCATCGCCGACGGCCGTCTTGCGCATGCTCCGTGACCACGACGCCAGGACGGGTTCTTGGGATTATCCGGTCGAAATTGAACGATAAGCCTCCGCCGCAGGTCAGAAGGTTGCGGGCTGAGGCGTCGCGGACGAACTGATCTCGGTTTGGGCCGGAACTCAGTAGTAGGCCACGTTCACGGCCAGGGCGGCCGCCGCCAGCGTGAAGAACACGGACCAGGCGCCGAAGTGGTGGTCACGGGCCCGCAGGTGAACGCAGAACGCGCCGAGGAAGTACAACACGAGGCCGGCGGCGGCGAGCAGGCCCAGCACCGGAACGGCGAACCCGGCCAGCAGTCCCAGCGAGCCCGCCGCCAGCATCACGCCCAGCGGGAGCATCCAGGAACGGGGCACGCGAAGCTGGTCCGCCTGCTTCTTGGGGTATTCATGGCCGATGAAGTTGGCGATGGCGGCCAGGCCGGCGACGGCCGAGGCGAGGAGAGTGATCACAAGGTAGGCGGCGAACACGATGGTCCCCTTGTCCGTGAGAGTGATTAGGCCGGTTGCGCACTACACGGACGAGATGAGCTGCCGGGAACGTGACATGCCCCGGTGTGATATGGGTCACGGCTCCGCCGGCCGACGCCAGGGACGACGTCACATCGGTTGAGCACCAGGTGCATGAGGTGGTGAAGGTCGCCCACCTGCGGTGCCCAACGAGCTGGTCAGACGATCGTTCCGACGTGGGAAGCAGACCCCGGCACCATCACACCGTGTCGACACGGGCCAGCAGCGCGGCCGCCTTACTCGCACCGCTCCCCTCACCGCAGACCGATGTGTTCGTGGCGAGCAGGCGGGTGCTGGCGGCCGCGGTGAAGTGCGGCGCGTGCGACGGGCCGGTCGAGTTCACCGTCCAAGCGACCGCCTCGATGCGACCCTGCTGGGTCTGCTCGTTCAACACGCTCACCGCCGCCGACGCCGTCGTACCGCTCGCGGCCACCGTCGTGTCCGCCGTGGCGGCGTACTGGATGCTTGCCTGGCCGATCTGGATCCCGGCCTCCTTCAGGGGTCCAACCCACATACGCCCAAAACCCACATTCGATCTTGCTGGACTGCTGATGTACCGGATAACGCACCCGAGTCGCGCGGCGACCGTTCCGATGAACCCCCGGGTCGCCGACACTTTGGCGACGGCTATGTACCGGATAACAGCCCCTTATCCGGTACATGCGCCCTGGAGCGCTCTCGACATCCCAGGTCACCCCTCACCAGGGGAAACACCCGTTCATGATCCACCGAATGTGGGTTTTGACCTTATGTGGGCTGGACCCCTACAGTAGTTGCAGCAGCGACAATCTGTTCGCTTACGGAGACGAAGGAGGTGAGTTGATGACTGTCGTGGAGACCACCGCTGTGCGCGGTGCCCGGACCATCCTCACTTCCCGGGCCTCGTCCTGACCTTCGCCTGCCTTCCTCCCTGTTGGGAGTAGTCCCGGCACGCCTGCCGTCCGGCGGGGCCCCCTTTCAAGGGTCTCCACGTTGTTTCATCAACGCACTTCACACCGATCTTCTCTCTCTTCTCCTGCGCGCGTTCTGACCCTGGCCGACTACGGCTGGGACGCCGAACGTGAGCGTTCCTTCACCCCGTCGCGGGCCGCCGGACTGGTTCCGGGCCGCGTGGTGCGGGCCGAGCGCGGCCTGTGCGACGTCGTCGTCGAGACCGGGCCCGTCCGCGCGGTGGTCGTCCCGGGCACCGGTGACCGGGTGGCCGTCCGGCCGGCCACCGCGGCCGTCTCCGCCACCGTCGTCGAGGTACTGGAGCGCCGGACCGCCGTGGTCCGCTCCACCGCGTCGCGCGACTCCCAAGGCCAGGTACTGGCCGCGAACGTCGACACCGTGGCGGTGACCGTCTCGCTCGCCGACCCGCTCAAGCACGGGCGGATCGAGCGGATGCTCACCCTGGCCTGGAAGAGCGGCGCCACGCCCGTGGTGCTCACCAAGGCCGACCGGTCCACCGACGCCGCGTCGGCGGCGTCCGAGGTGGCCGAGGTCGCACCGGGTGTGGAGGTGCTGGTCACCAGCGCCGCCACCGGCGAGGGCATGGACGCCCTCGCCGCCGTCCTGTCGGGCACGGTCGTCCTGCTCGGGCCCTCGGGCGCGGGCAAGTCCACCCTCGGCAACCGACTGCTGGGCGAGAACCGCCTGGCCACCCGCGCGGTACGCGACAGCGACGGCAAGGGCCGGCACACCACCGCCTGGCGGGAGCTGCTGCCGCTGCCCCACGGCGGATTCCTGCTGGACACCCCGGGCCTGCGCGGTGTGGGCCTGCACGATGCCGACGAGGGCCTGGACCAGACCTTCGCCGAGATCACCGAGCTGGCGCGGGACTGCCGCTTCGCGGACTGCGCCCACACCATCGAACCGGGCTGCGCCGTCCTGGCAGCCATCGACGACGGCCACCTCACCCGGCGGCGCCTTGACAGCTACCACCGGCTTCAGCGCGAGAACGCCCACGCCGCCTCCCGCACCGACGCGCGGCTACGTGCCGAGCTGGAGCGGCCGAAGAAGCACGGCGCGCGCCTGCGACGCGCCATCAAGCAGTCCCCGAACTTCAAGGCATGACGGAAAGGAATCTGGTCATGGACCTTCCCCGCATCTTCACCATCCGCGAGAGCGGCCACCGCATCCACGACCCGCTGACTCCCGAGAAGCTCGCCGCCCTGGGCGAGGCGCTCCATCTCGCCCCCGGGACACGGGTGCTCGACCTGGCCAGCGGCTCGGGCGAGATGCTGTGCACCTGGGCACGCGACCTGGGCTTCACGGGCACCGGGGTGGACATCAGCACGCTCTTCACCGCCCAGGCCCAGGCCCGCGCCGCCGAACTCGGCGTCGCCGACCGGGTCGAGTTCGTCCACGGCGACGCCTCCGGCCACGTCGCGGACCAGCCGGTCGACCTGGCCTGCTGCGTCGGCGCCGCTTGGATCGGGAACGGCGTCGCCGGAACGGCCGAGCTGCTCAGCCGCAGCCTCCGCCCCGGAGGCCTGATGCTGATCGGCGAGCCCTACTGGCGGCGGACCCCTCCGGACGAGGAGACCGCCAAGGCCTGCCACGCCACCAGCATCGCCGACTACCTGCCGTTGCCCGGCCTGATCGAGCAGTTCGGCGACCTCGGCTACGACGTCGTGGAAATGATGCTGGCCGACCAGGACAGCTGGGACCGGTACGCCGCGGCCCAGTGGCTCACCATGCGCCGCTGGCTCGACCAGAACCCCGACGACGAACTGGCCCCCCAGGTACGCGCGGAGCTCACGGCCGAGCCCGCCCGCTACGCGCGCTACACGCGTGAATACCTCGGCTGGGGAGTCTTCGCCCTCATGAAGCGCTGACGCTCCCGTCCCGTGCGGGGCCCGGACACCACACCATCCGGGCCCCGCACGGGGCACGTCGTCACCGCGGCATGGCGTCGGCGGCACGAGCGAGGCGAACACCCGCTCCCCCTCTCCAGGCCCTGACCGGCCTTTGAGGAGTCTGAGTTAGAAATTGGCGCTAGCCGGTGGGCACTCGGAGAGCGGAGCTAGCTCGGGGTCGCGGTCTGCTCGTCGGCGTCGGCGTCGGCGTCGGCGAGGGCGCGGTAGACCGAGGCGACCGACGGGTTTTGGCCGGCGATGCTGATCAGGGTGCCACCGCCGACTGTCCGGGAGCAGGGGCATCATGGCGTGCCGGCCGCCGAACGGATCGCCGGCGGGGTCGGGCAGGTGCTGGGGCATGCGAAGTGCCGCCTCTCGATTGGCCCCGGCAGGAACGCGGCCTGCCCGCAGAAGGCGACAACTCTCAGGATGACACTCCGTAGCGGGTGGCGATCGCGGCGGCGCGGTTGCGCAGGGAGTTGCGCAACCACTGCGGGGCCAGGGCCTCCGCGTTCGTGGTGAGCTGCCACAGCGCCCATTCGGCGTGTCTCGGATCTTGGAAGGTCACCTCCAGCCGCAGCCAGCCGTCTGGGTCGGCTTCTTCGGCGCGGACGGCCAGCACAGTGCCCACCAGGTCCTCCCGCCGCGTCGGGTCCACCCGTACCAGCACGGTGACTTGGTCGCCGCCGGTCCGAAACTGCGTGCTGCGTTCCTGCCAGGCCCGGTCCAGATCGACCCGGTCTGGTCGCTGTGCGGGTTCGGCGAGTTCCTTGGCGGCCAAGACCCGGGACAGCCGGTAGGTGCGGTCCGCGCCAGACCTGGTGGCCAACAAGTAGCCCCGGTCGCGTACGGTGACCAGGCCGATCGGGTCCACCGTGCGCCACTTCGGGGTCTGGTCCACAGCCGCGTAGTGGATGCGCAGCTTGTGTCCGGCGAACACCGCGCGCAGGACCTCGGCCGCTATGGCGTCAGGCACCTCCTCAGCGACCAGCCGACGCGAGAGGAGGTCGGCCTCCGGGTCGATGAGCAACCGCTCGGCCGCGCCGGCCGCGGTGTCCCGATAGCTTTCGGGTAGCGCGTCAACCACCTTGAGCATCGCCGAAGCGAGCGCCGAGCCGAGGCCGAATGCCTGCGCGCCGCGCCGCGATCCGGCGACCAGCAGGGCAAGGGCCTCGTCGTGGTTCAGTCCGGTGAGCTCGGTCCGGAAACCGGGCAACAACGCGAAACCGCCGTGCCGGCCGCGTTCGGCGTAGACCGGGACGCCGGCCGCGGACAGCGCCTCGATGTCGCGCAGCACGGTGCGGGTGGATACCTCCAGCTCACGGGCCAGCGCGGCCGCGGACAGCCGACCGTGCTGCCGCAGCAGCAGCACCAGCGAGACCAACCGGTCGGCGCGCATACGAAAAACCCTACAGGGATACACGACACAAGATGTCGTGATTTGCCGGGAGGCTTATCAACACGACGTCAAAGACGGTGGCTACCGAGCCGCTGGACGTACGTAATGTCGACGAATCGAATGGAGCTGATATGGCAGTGGAGCGAACGGCGGTCAACCCGTGGCCGTGGTCGGTGGAGCTGGGCTACAACCAGGGTGAGATCGTCTCCGGGCACACCCGGACCCTGTACTGCTCCGGGCAGACCGCGATGAGCGGCGACGGCAAGCCCCAGCATGCCGATGACATGGCGGCGCAGTTGGCGCTGAGCCTCGCCAACCTGGAGGCCGTGCTCGGCGAGGCCGCCATGTCCCTCGCCAACCTCGTCCGGCTCAACGTCTACACCACCGACGTCGATCTGCTTTTCCAGCACTACGGCGTGCTGGCGTCGCGGTTGGGCGCCGCCGGGGTGGCACCGTCCACCACGATGCTCGGGGTGACACGGCTGGCGATCCCCGACCTGTTGGTCGAGCTTGAGGGAACCGCCGTCGCGTGATGTGACCTCGCCGCCTCCGGCAGGGCTGCCGGAGGCAGCACGAGTAGTAGGCAGGTAGGTGATTTCCGGTGCTCAGGATGGTGACAATCGGCGTCTATGGCTTCGGCGGCGAGTCCTTCCTGCAACGACTGCGGCATGCGGACGTTCGTCTGCTGCTCGACGTACGCCAGCGCCGCGGTGTCCGCGGACCCGAGTACGCCTGGGCGAACTCACGCCGGCTGCAGGCGGCCCTCGCCCATGCTCGGATCGCCTACGAGCACCGCCCCGAGCTCGCCCCAACCACCGAGTTACGCCAGCTCCAGTACGCCGAGGATGACCGCCAAGGGGTCGGCAAGCGCTCGCGCCGCGAACTCGCCGCCGAGTACACCCGCCGCTACATCACCGAGATCCTCGACCGCGCCGACCTCACGCCGATCGTGTCGGAGCTGCCGAGCAGTGGGACCGCAGCGCTGCTCTGTGTCGAGCGCGACTCTGAGGCCTGCCACCGCTCGTTGATCGCCCAGCGGCTGACCGAGCAGCACCGCGTCACGATCGAGCACCTGCGCCCGTTGTGACGCGTGAATTCCTAAGCCTGCAGGCCGACGTCGATCGCCCCAGAGCTTCCACCTGGGAGGCGGCACGTCCCACCCGTTCGACAGCGACTGGAAGACCTGGGACGTCCTCTTCAAGATCGTCGAATTGGAGATCGGCGCATAAGCACGCGGCTCAAGATGCGCGCGGCGGTACTCAGCACGCCAGCAGGTCGTCCAGTTCGGCCGCGAAGAGCTGGGCGGGGTCGAATCGCATGCCGGTGAAGTGGCCGGCGAGTTCCAGGGACAGGACACCGTGCAGCCGGGTCCAGAAGCTCAGGGCCCGGTGCAGGACCGCGGGCGGGGCGGGGTGGCCGGCTGCCCAGTCGCGGTGGTCTGCCAGGTGTGCGTCGAACGGCGTTGCGGGACTGTCCGATGGCAGCGCCGTACAGGCGTCGAGCAGGATCGCCATGGTCTCGGATGAGATGAGCGTGATGTCGTCGGGCGCGTGGTAGCCGGGGACGGGGGTGCCGTAGATGAGGAGGTATCGCTGGGGGTCCTCCAGCGCCCAGGCGCGCAGGGTGTGCGCTAGCGCGGCCAGGTCGGCGCCTGTGGTGGAAGCCGAGCGGAGAGTGTCGGCGAGGCTTCGGTAGGCATCCCTGATGAGTTCGGTGATCAGCTCGTCGCGGCTGGCGTAGTAGCGGTAGAGCGCGGGTCCGCTCATGCCCATCTGCTTGGCGATCGCATTGAGGGAGAGCGCGGACGCTCCCGTCGTGGCGATCTGCTCCCACGCGTGTTCCTTGATCTCCGCACGCACCTGAGCGCGGTAGCGCTCGCGGGGGGTCTTCGTCTTCGTCTCCGTCATGACTTGCCGCCTTCCCCGCCCATGAAGCTACATCGTGAAGATTTGGTTAGAGGGTATCACGAACCCTATTGACACTCCCGGCTCCGGATAGTTATAACTTCTAACGTAAGCATGAGGATATAGCGATCGGCACGGGTTCACCGCCGCGCACCCGGCAGATGAAGGGAAACGCCATGACCACCGCCTCCAAGCCACTCGTTCACACCGGCCGGCGCACTCCGCGGGCGGTGACCATCTCCTCCTGGGCGGTCCCCGTGATGGTGCTCGGCCAGTTCGCCCTGCTGGCGATCGTCCCGGTCGCGATCGCGCTGGTCGGCGCGCTCCGCCATGCCCGCGACCGGACGGTTCGCTGGGCGGCCGCGCTTCTCGCCGTCACGTACGCGATCCCGCTCGTCGTGTGGCTGACGCGGCCCGACGCTGCGCCGAGCCTATCCAAGGACATTCACCCCGCCTTCGTCGGATTGATCGTCGCCGCGTCCGCCGTACTCATCGTGGCCATCCTGCGAGACCACCGGCGCTGAAGAAGCGCACCCGCCCCCGGGGCGGGACCCCGTTCGCTCCCGCTCACCCAACGAAAGGAACACCATGTTCAGCAACAACCCGCTGCACACACGAACCGTCCGCCCCCTGACCAGGACGCGCATCACCACGCTCACGATCTCGCTGACCGTCGCCGCCGTCCTCGCGGGCAACGTCCCGGCCGCACAGGCCGCCACCGCGCAGCCCCGGGCCACCCACCACGGCGGGAGTCTTCAATGCCGCGGGGACGGCGTCGACCCCACCGCCAAGATCCGGTACCGGGCCGAGACCTTGATCAATGCGCCGCTGAGCACCATCTGGAAACTGCAGACCGACGTGGAACGCTGGCCGTCGTGGCAGAAGCCCGTCACCAGCATGAAGCGCCTGGACCCGGGCCCGCTCCGCAAGAACTCGCGGTTCCGGTGGACTACCCCGGCGCCCGCCACTCCCATCAGCCCGCCCACCACGCTGGTCATCACCTCCACCGTCCGGCAACTCCAGCACCACAAGTGCATCCGCTGGACCGGGCCCGCGATCGGCAAGGGACTACGCATCGACCGTGGCGTCCACGTCTGGACCTTCACCCAGGTCAAGGGCGGTGTCCTGGTACGCACCGAGGAGACCCATGCCGGCGACCAGATCGAAACAAACGTGCCCCTCGCCACCGACTTCCTCGGAAAAGGTCTCGAGGCCTGGCTGCACGACCTGAAGGCCACCGCCGAAGCCCGCACCGGCGACCAGCCCCGCACCCACCGCTGACACACGACAACCACGGTCCGGGAATATGCCGCAGGTATCTCGCCCGGGCCCCGAAGCACGTATCACCAAGAAGGGCCTTACCCCTCACCCCGCAGGTCTGAGGCAGGGCCCTCGCTCATGGCGCGGTTGATGTGGGGCATCTCCCCGCTCGGACCGGTCCGGTCGGATCCACGGGCACGGCCGGGCTTCACCAAGGCCGACCTCCATATCGACCGGCAGGCCCGTACTGGTCTTACGCGTGAGTTTTGCTGCCAGGATTCGCGTCATCTTCGGTACCAATTAGTGATCTTCGAGGTGTGTTCGGAGAATGAGTTTTGGTACCAGGTTTGAGGAGCATCAGGTGAGAAGTGTTCGTAGTCCGACCGTGCTGGGTAAGAGATCGGGCCTGCGCGTTCTGATGCGCTTATTACGGCGCGGAGGTCCCTCGGTGTGGTCACCGCGGAATCGTCCTGGGCCCGTGCGCCGATACATCCGCCAGCTCCGCCACGCCCATGCCACCGAACTCATCAACGCCGGCGTCCCCATCGAAGTCGTCCGCCTCGGCCACGCCTCCACCGAGACCACCAAGCTGTACACCCTCCTCGCCGACAACGTCGCCGACGCCGCGACCGCGCAAACCGCTGATCAGCCCGCAATTCCAGGGCACCACCAGCATCAAGCTCCGTAGCGGTATCCGGGTTCCGCCTGCGTAAGCGGAGACTCGGGTGGTGGTCTGCAGGTCGTCGACGAAACCGGCGCGGTGGGCTGATCTGCCGAGCGACCTTGTGAGGCAGCGGGGACTCAGCGACGTGGGTCCGGACCCTCGGTGATGCCCCAGGTCTCCGCGAGCCGGCCGTTGTCGATGCGGAAGATCTCGATGAGCATGGGCCGGACGTCGCTGCCCTGGGCTGCCATCCCCTCGACGGACGAGCGTACGGCGACCTTGTCGCCGTCGATCAGGATGTCGTCGGCGAGAACGCGCATGGCCGGGAACTGGGCGACGACCTGGCGCCAGGCCTCCTTGCCCGCTTCGAACCCGGTGGCACCGAGCGGGTGGTTGAGGAAGTCGGGGGTGAACAGGTCGGCTGCCCGGTCGAACTGCCGGGTGTTGAAGCATTCCTGCATCCGCAGCACCAAGGCGCTGGCTTCCTCGCGTGTGGTCATCGGAGTGACCTCCTCGTGTTCGGTGGGACTGGTCATGGTGAGACGACGCGCTTATAAACGGGGCGACGCCCCGCTTATATGAGGCAGCATACGGGGCGTCGCCCCGGTTAAGCTAGGGGTGAGATGTCCAGACGAACGCCTGAACACCCTTCAGCCGAGCCACCGACGACTCCCGGGAACGACCGGGAGCTACGGGCCGACGCACGCCGCAATCGTGAGCAGGTACTGCGGACCGCGCAGCACCTGTTCGCCTCACAAGGCCTCGGCATCTCGCTCGACGAGATCGCCCGCCGCGCGGGTGTCGGTCCCGGCACCGTCCACCGGCACTTCCCCACCAAGGAAGCGCTGTACCTCGCCGTCTCGATCGACCAGATCAGACAGCTGGTAACAGAGGGAGAGGCGCTCACCGGCACCGACGATCCGGCCGCCCTGTTCACGCTGCTGTCCCGGATGATGGCCTCGGGCGCGGAGAACGCAGCGGTGAAGAGCGCACTCACGGCCGCCGAGTTCGACCTGCGCGATGCCGCTCCGGACGCCGCAGCAGACCTCACGCACCAGGTCGCACGCCTGCTCGATCGCGCCCATCGCGCCGGCGTCGTACGCCACGACGTCACAGTCGACGAGGTGATGGCAATCGTCGCCGGCACCTTCGCCGCGATCCGCCACGCCGACGCGGACACCAGCCGCGAACGCTCCGCACACATCGCCCAGATCATCCTCGACGGGCTACAGCCCCAGCCCCGATAGCAAGGCCCCGAGACATCCAGCGGACCCTCGCCCCGACCACCGCTCCACCCGTCACCAGGCCAAGGACCTCCACCCCGACGACGTCGCCAACGCCAGATCCGCGCGCGGTCTCCTCCAGGTCCGTGTCTGCGGACGCCTGGATCACAGTACTCATCAGGTGTGTCCTCCTTGATCAGGAGTTAGACCGTTTTTTCTACAGTCCCGGCATGCCGGGTAGCGGCGGTCAAGAAGCAACTCGAAGCTGCACCGTGACCGGACCACGGACCACATCGGAGCCACTCGTCTAGGGAGCATCGGCGCCCGCCGGCACGACCGTGCTCACCATGCTGCGGAGCCCGTCGCGCCAACTGATTCTGGAAATGGGGCCTCCGACGAGCTCACGGAGCTTGCCGACGTCGGGGCACATGCCTTTGATCGCCATCTCGGTGGTGAAGAACGTGACCTTCCTGCCGACCAGCTGGGCGAGGTAGCCGCTCCACTCGGTGATGCCGACCGGTTCGTCGCCACCCCAGTTGACGATGACGGGAGGGTTGTCCGCCGCGCCGAGCAGCGCGGGCAGCGTGCGCACCATGTCATCGACGTGAATGGGGGCGAAAACGTCAGGGAAGTCCGGATACACCCCGACCGGCTCGTTCTTGAGGATGTTCATCAGATGGACCCACGGAAAACCCATGGTGTCGCTGTAGGGGACGTTCAGCCGGGCGATGGTCGTGGGGATACCGAACAGCCGCGCACAGGTGCGCACGACCGCCTCACCGGCGATCTTCGAGACGCTGTAGGTCGGGTAGACCGCGCGCATGTAGTCACCGAGAGGATGGTCCTCGCACCGCGGCTCCGGGTGTGCCTCGTACACAACGGTCGACGAGCAGTGCAGGAACGACTCGACGCCCCGATAGTGCGACATGAGCAGTCCGGCCGCCTCGGCGTTGTTCCGGAAGGCCCGCTCGAAGTCCGGCTCCGCGAAGATGTCCGCCGCGAAATGCAGCACATGGTCGACCTCGGGCAGGTCCGACAGGTCGTCCGGACCGACGGCCCCGAGGTCGGCGACGATCGGCCGCACGCCGCGGGCTTCGAGCTCGTTCTTCGCCCCCGGATCGGTGAAGCGCGCCAGGCCCCATACCTCGTTGTCGGGAGCGAGGGCAGCCGCGAACGCGGATCCGATCGATCCACTGGCACCGGTGACGAGGATCCTCTTCCCGCTGATCACTGTGTCTCCATGACGGTTCGGGTATCTGCCGGGACCGGCGCGGAACGGCGGATGAGCAGGGCGACGACGCCGCCTGCGGCGATGGTCAGGCCGAGGGCCAGATAGGCGCCGTCGAAACCGTCCGGGCTGTAGATCGGCCGGCCCTGCACGATCCGGCCGATGTTGGAGTTCAGCACCACGAACACGACCGACGTGATGATCGATGCGATGAGGGTGCGGCTGACCTCCACGATGCTTGAGCTGATCACCTGCCGCTCCGGGGGAACCGACTCGATGACCAGGTTCGGGATCGCCGCGGCACCGATGCCCAGCCCGAGGCTCGCGACCGCTGTCGCGCCGAGAAGCAGGCCATAGTCGCCCTTGTAGAGGGCCGAACCGACCACGCCGACGACCATCAGTACCGCCGAGACGATGAGGTGCAGCCGGGCTCCGTGCCGGGCGGTCACTCCCACGATCAGGCCGCCGGCCACCAGGCCGACTCCTGAGATGACACCGAAGATCGCGTACTGGGTCGCGGTCAGTCCGAAGCCGTAGCCACCGCCCAACTCCCGCGGCGTCATCGTCAGCATCGGCAGCACCAGCCCCACCGACGCGCCCGCGCCGTAGACCAGCCCGCCCGCGCCCACGATCGGCAGCAGGCTGCGGCTGCCCAGGAGCCGGAGATCGATCAGCGGCTGCGACGTGCGGGTGGCCTGGACGATCCAGCCGGCGAGGAGGGCCAGGCCGGCCAGGACCAGGACAAGCACCGAGGTGCTGAGGAACCCGATCTCCGGGGCGAAGCTCACCCCCAGCAGCACGGCCGCGACGCCGAATCCGAGCAGGGCGGCGCCGACGAAGTCGGGCTTGGATTCCGGGGCACGGACGGATGTCTGGGGCATCGCGATGACCGCGAGCGTCAGCAGGACGGCGGTCAGGACGGCCAGGAACCAGAAGACTCCGGCGACTCCGTAGCCGTCGATCAGCCAACCTGCGAGGAATGGCTGGCCGATCACGACCAGTCCCGTGCCGGTCACGGTTACCGACACGGCGAAGGTGACCAGCCGTGGTGGGAAGAGGTCACGGATCAACGAGTAGCAGAGGAAGGCCAACGCGAACGAGGCGCCCTGCAGGACTCGGCCGATGATGAACACCCAGAACGTCGGCGCCACGGCGGAGAGCACCGAGCCTGCGATCGTGAGAGCAAGCACCCAGAGCAGCAGCTTCTTCTTGCCCGCGAGGTCGGCGAGTTTGCCGATCAGCGGCATCGACACGGCGGCGGCGAGGAATGATGCGGTCATCGCCCAGCTGCTCTGGGTGGTCTGATACTCCGCACTGATCGCCGGTAGTGCGGTTGCGACCAGGCTCGCGGAAACCGGGATGACCTCGGAGACGAGGACGAGGACCAACAGCCTGCTGACCCAGCGAACGGACCAGCTCTCGTCAGCCGCGCCCCCAGGCGTGAGCGTCCCTGTCGTATTCATCGTTGAATCTCCAAGAAGTGCGGAAAGGGGGTGGAGAAGCTCAGCCAGAGGCGACCGCCCGGCCCGCGCGCCTGCCGAAGAAGGTCGAGTCGCCGAGCGAGGTGCCGCTGCAGTACCCCCAGGCGGGGATGCCGCTGGTGGTACGTCCCGCGGCGTACAGGCCGGGGACCGGGTCACCGTCGAGCGAGAGGACCTCGCCGTGAACCGACGTGTGCAGGCCGCCGGTGGTGAAGATCGAGAACATCGCGTTCCGGAGGTCGAGCACCCCGTACGGCGGCTTGAGCGGCCTGAGCCACCGGGCCGACTTGTGGCAGACCGGATCCTCGCCCTTCTCGGCGGCTGCGTTGTACAGCCCGACCGTGGCGGTCAGCGCCCCTGGCGCCAGCCCCATCTCGGTCTCCAACTCGGCGAGGTCGTCCGAGACCCAGGTCGGCTCGACCACGTACCCGGACGCCTGCTGCGTCTCCTCATTGGCTGTGTCGTCGTAGAGCAGGAATATCTGCCGGTCCTGACGGAACAGCGAGGCCTGCCCGACCCGACCCGGGTAGCCGTCCTCGTTGATGAACCGGTTTCCATGCCGGTCGAGCAGCAGCGACCGGTAGAGCAGCGCCGGGTCGGCGGGGAAGGCCGTCTGACCGGCCTCCATGTGCCGGACCGCCGCGCCGACCGCCTGGCCCATCCGGATGGCTGAACCGTCGTCGCCGTCGGTGCCGGTGAGGTGGTTGCCGAGCAGCCTCGGGGAGTGCTGGGCGAGCATCGCCTCGTTCGCTCCGAACCCGCCCGCCGAGAGCACCAGCCCGCGCCGTGCCTTCACGAACGACCGCTCGCCGAACGTCACCATCTCCGCCCCGACCACCCGGTCCCCGTCGACGACCAGGCGCCCTACCCGGGTGTTGTAGTGCGTGTGCACACCCGCGTCCGCCGCGGTGTCCGCGAGGTGCTTCATCAGCACCCAGCCGGCTGACTGCTCCCCCGGCTTCTTGTTGGTCATGGCCGGAACGTGGCCCCGTGGGGCGGGCGCCGCGATGTCCGCGAACGGGTAGGCGTTCTCTCCGCCGGTGAACATCAGCCCGTACCCGCTCGGGGCCTCCCACGACGGCTCGGTCCACAATCTCGGCTCGAACGGCACACCGCACCGCACCAGCCAATCGAAATGCTCAAGGCTGTTCTCGCAGTACACGGCCAGCTTGGCCTCATCCGGGTCCGGACCGGTGGCCGCTCTGAGGAAAGCGAACATCGCCTCCACGGTGTCCTCGACGCCGCAGGCCCGCTGAATCGGCGTCCCGCCCCCCAGGTAGATGGACCCACCCGCCATCGCGGTGGCGCCACCCCAGCCACCGGCCGCATCGACCGCGTGGACATCGGCGCCGCCGGCCGCCGCCTCGATCGAGGCACTCGCACCGGCCGCCCCGAAACCGACAATAAGAACATCCGTCTCGAAAGCCCAGTCTCCGACCTCGGATGCCTGGAGGGGAGCCACCGAACTCACACCACCACCGCCTCGGCGGCAGGGAGCACAAGATCCATGATCAGCAAGCTCGACACTCCTTCTGGATGAGGTTGCGTTGTGCGAGGAACAGTACAAAGCAGTGGCGGTGGCACAGATGCGGATCCCGGTGAGTGGGAGGCGAGATTCGAGACCACCGCGGTCGTCCAGCCTGTCCCCCACAGCGGAAGGCTGAGCACACCGGAACCGGGGCGGCCGTTGATGTCGATGGCTCGGCCTCCGGACCGATCGTGCCGAGCGAGAGGTCAGCGGAGCTCACGGGCCACCGTCCAGCCGACGTCCTTGGTCCGTGCCGGAAGCGCTCCTGCGACGCCGACGCCGCGTCAGGTGTCGGCGAGCCCCTCATGAGCTCTCCCGGTGAGTGGGAGGAGCGGTGGCCGCTTTCTCAGCGGAGTACCTAGCATCACGCCCCAGCGGCGACCGAGCGTCGCATCCGTGGGCGTCCCCGCGGGATTCCTCATCGAAGAGAAGGCGGAAATCACCGATGACGACAGTCGAGATCGCACCGAAGGTGAGCCGTGGCGCCTACGAGTTGACCTATCGCGAGGCCGGCACCGGACCCGTGGTGGTCATGCTGCACGGTTCGGGCCCCGGTGTCTCCGGCATGTCGAACTTCGCCGCCAATCTGGCACCTCTGGCCGAGACGTTTCGGACGATCGTCATTGACATGCCCGGTTTCGGTGACAGCCCCGAAGTGCCCTATACCCGCCCGTATCCGGAGCACGCGGCCGACGCCGTCGTCTCCCTGCTCGACGACCTGGGCATCGCCAAGGCCCACCTGGTCGGCAACTCGATGGGAGGCTTCGTCGCACTGGAGACCGCGTTCGCCTACCCCGACCGGGTCGATCGGATGCTCATGATGGGCCCCGGCGGGATCGCGGCCGAGATCTTCGCCCCGCCGATGTCGGAAGGGGCTCGACGGCTGTTCGATTTCGTCGCCTCTCCCTCCCCGGTCGCCATGCGGGCGTGGGTGGACACCATGGTCTCCGACCCGGCCGGCGTGTCCGAAGAGTTGATCCGGGAACGCACCGACCGCGCACTCGCGCCCGGCGCGATCGACCGGATGCGCAACATCTTCGGCAGCCTCACCATCCCGTCCGTCCACGGTCCGATGTGGACGCGAACCGGGCAGATCCACCACCGCACGCTTGTCACCTGGGGCCGTGACGATCGGATGCTGCCGCTGGAGGGAGCCTTCTTCGCCACCCGGCGCATGCCCAACGCCGACCTGCACATCTTCTCCAACTGTGGCCACTGGGCCCAGGTGGAGCGCAAGGCGGCGTTCGAGGCGCTGGTCCGCGACTTCTTCACCGCAGCCTGATCCGACCACACCCCGCACCACACGCAGAAGCAGGGACCCACCATGTACCCAACACACCCCGTCCTGGACGCCATCGCCGACTTCTCCGACGAGCTGCGCCGCCTCGAAACCGAGTCGTCCGAGCTGCGCAGGCTCTCACCCGAGGTGGTGAAGAAGTTCCGCGAGATCGGCGTCATGCGGATCATCCAGCCTGCCCGCCACGGCGGCTACGAGGCCGACCCCCGCGTGTTCAACGAGGCGATGTACGCGATCTCGCGTGCCTCCGGTTCGGCCGGCTGGGTCACCGGCGTCGTCGGAGTGCACTCCTGGCACATCGGCCTGTTCCCCGACAAGGCGCAGAAGGAGGTGTTCGGCGCGGACCCGGACACCTGGATCAGCTCCTCCTACGGCCCGGCCGGCACGGCAAAACAGGTGCCGGGCGGGCACGTGCTGACCGGCCGCTGGAGCTTCTCGTCGGGCAGCGACTACTGCGACTGGGTCTTCGTCGGCGGCCTCGTCACCGATGACACGGGCGGCCCGCCCGAGTACCGGCATTTCCTCCTGCCGCGCTCCGACTACGAGATCGTCGATGTCTGGCACGCGTCCGGGCTCGTCGGCACCGGCAGCAACGACATCGTCGTGACCGAGCAGTTCGTGCCGGAGCACCGCTCACTCAACGTGTCGGACACCCTTGAGCGCAACGTCCCGGGCAAGGAGGTCAACACGGGCGCGCTGTTCAACCTGCCGTGGTTCGGAGTACTGCTGAACTCGGTAGTGGTACCACTGATCGGCATCGCCTCATCCGCGCTGGACGAGGCGTTGCGGGTGCACCGCGACAAGTTCGCGGCCAACCCGAGAATGATGCCCGGTGATCTCACGCTGACGCGGTTCGCGGAAGCCTCCGGCGAGATCGACCTCGCGCGGGACATGCTGCTGCGCAACCTCGGTGACCTCTACGAGACCGCTCTCCGGGGCGAGGACCCGACACCCGCACAGCGCATGCGCGGCAAGCGCGACCACATGATCGCGGTCGGAATGGCCGTCGCGGCCGCCGACAAGGCCTACCAGAGCGGCGGGCCGCGGTCGATCAAGACCACCAGCCTGATTCAGCAGCTCTGGCGCGACGTGCACGCCGGCGAGCACCACGCCATGAACCTGCCCGACGGGACATATCCCGTCTACGGCCGCTACCTGGTCGAAGGCGACGCACTGTTGCCGAGCATTCCCGGTGCCTACTGATCCGAGCACGTCCTACCCGAAAGGGATCCCACCACAATGCCCATCCATTCACTCGGCTACCTCCGCATCAACGTCACCGACGTCCAGAAATGGCGCAGGTTCGCAGGTGAGTTCCTGGCCCTCCAGGAGGTCTCCGGCCCGACCGAGGGCGCACTTCACTACCGCATCGACGATTTCCAGCACCGGCTCGCCCTGATCCCCGCCGAGAGTCCGGGCCTGCAGGCCGCCGGTTTCCAGGTCACCCACGTCCGAGACCTTGAGGCCGCGATCCAGAAGCTGGAGACGGCCGGCGTCACCGTCACCCGCGGCGGCAAGGAGGAGTGCGAGGCCCGCCGGGTGAGCGGCTTCGCCGCCTTCACCGACCCGAGCGGCAACCCGATCGAGCTCTTCCACGGACCGAGGTTCGATCACTCCGAGGTGCGGACGCCCGGCGTGTCGAGGTTCGTGACCGGTGACCTGGGGATGGGGCACATCATCCTCAACGTCACCGACGTCGAGGCCGCCTACGCCTTCTACGTGGACCTGCTGGGCTTCACCGAGCGCAACACCACCGAGACACCCGCCGGCATGCTGTACTTCCTGGGGTGCAACGCCCGCCAGCACACGCTCGGGCTCGCGCCCTCATCCGGTCCCGGCCTGCTCCACTTCATGTTCGAAGGCGGCAGCCTCGACGACGTGGGCCGGGCGCTCGACCGCGCGTACACCCTCGGGGTCCCGATGATGCAGTCGTTGGGTCGGCACACGAACGATCACATGGTGTCGTTCTACGTCTGGTCCCCTGACCTGCACGCCGTCGAGTTCGGCTATGACGGTGACCGGGTCGATATCGACGCCCCCAGCTACGACATCACGGAAGGCGCGTTCTGGGGGCACCGTTTCACTCCACCGCCCGCGCCTTCGGCCTGATCGGGTCGACCGGCGGCGGCCGAACCCCCGGTCGCCGCCGACGCCCACTTTCCACTCCCCCGACGCACGTACCTCGCACCGCTGGGCGCGGGCGTGTCGAGCACACACCCGCTCGTCGCGGTACGCCGTAAGTGCGCCCTCGGCGACGTCTTCGGTCGGCGGGCTGATCGTGGACAAGAAGTTCGGCGAGATGCGCCGCGAGGACGGCACCACGATCCGCGGCCTGTACGCCGCCGACCGCGATGCCGTCGGAATCTGCTCGCTCTGCCACGTCGGCGGGCTTTCTCTCGCCGACTGCGTCTTCATCGCCGCGACGGCAGCCGACTGTCTGGATCCATGACGCTTTCGAGGCGGTTCGGATCCCTGCCTGGGGCGCGCCCGCCGGACGGACGCGTGGTCAGCTCCAGTCCCACTTGTGACCCCAGTAGCTGTCGGCGGTGATCTCCTCGGCGGTGTAGGAGGTCTCGTCGACGAGCATCCCCTCGCAGCCGACCTCGAGGTCCCAGCGGCCGGGGGTGCGCACGTAGAAGGAGACCATCTTGTCGTTGGTGTGCCGGCCCAGCGTCGAGGAGATGTGGTAGCCGCCCGCCGTGACGCGGTCGAGGGCCTGGCCGACCTCGTCGAGGGTCTCGCACTCGACCATGATGTGCACCAGCGCCGGCGCCTTGAGGTCCGGGGTCGGCATGATCGCCAGGCTGTGGTGCCGGGCGTTGACACCCATGAACCGCAGCCGGACCGGGCCGTACTCGGGCGGCGCCGGAAGGCGGAACGCCCCGCGGGGCAGGAAGCCGAGGGTCTCGGCGTAGAACCGGTGGTCGCCGTCCAGGTCGCTCACCGGCACCACCACGTGGCCCAGGCCAAGCCGCCCGGCGACGAAGCGGTTGCCGAACTTCGTCGCGATCGGGCTGTGGTCCAGCGCGGGACCGTGGAAGACCTCCAGCGGAGTTCCGCCCGGCGTCTGGAAGGCGATCCCCGCCTCGACCCGGCGGGTGTCGGCGTCCTCCAGCGACAGCGGCTTCGTCGCGATCCCGGCCGCCTCGACGGCCGACTGCACGCGCCGCAGCGCCAGGTGGTCGCGGACCTCCCAGCCGACGGCCTCCACCCGGTCCTCCTCGCCGGGCAGCAGCACGATGCGGGCGTGCCGCTCGTCCATGCGCAGGTACAGCGCGTCGGATTCGGGGCCGGTGCCTTCGGCGAATCCGATCGTGTCGAGGGCGAACGCGCGCCACGCGTCCAGGTCCGTGGCCCGGACTCGCACGTAGCCCAGCGAGCTGATGTCGGTCATGCCATCTCTCCTGAATCGATCGAGGTGTTGGTCGAGATCATCCGGCGCGGGGATCAGATCAGCATGCGCAGCGCGCCCTGCGGTTCGACCCCCATCTGGGTCAGTGCCGTCGCGTGGTAGGTGTTGCCGGGAATGTGGATGGCGTGCTGCAACCCGACGTGCGCGTCGCGCCAGAACCGCTGCATCGGGTTGTTGCGGCGCACCGCGTTGCCGCCGGACCGCGCGAAGATCTCGTCGACCGCCGACACCGCCCGCCACGCGCAGCGAACCTGGTTGCGCCGGACCAGGGCCCGATCCGCGAAAGTGATCGGCTTTCCGGAGTCGGCGAGGTCGTAGAGCCGGCTGATGCCGTCGAGCAGTTGCAGCCGCGCGGCCTCGATCTCGGACGCGGCCTCGGAGATCGCGTACAGCGTGTACGGGTCGTCCTTCACCTTCGTGCCGGAGGCCGTCACCCGGTCCCGCTGGTAGTCCAGGTGCGTGGCGAGCGCGCCCTCGCAGATACCGATCACCGCCGAGGTGATGCCCAGGGGGAACATCGACCAGAACGGCAGCCGGTACACCGTCTCGGTCCGGCCGGCCCGCTCGGCCGCGAGTTCGCCCTCGGCGACCTCCGCGGCGTCGATCGTCCGGTAGGCCGGAATGAACGCGCCGTCGACGATGACGTCCTTGCTCCCGGTCCCGCGCAGCCCGATGACGTCCCAGGAGTCCTCGACGATCGTGTAGTCGGAGCGGGGCAGCACCACGTGCAGTCCCTTCATCGGCTGCGCGGGCTTGCCCTCGGCGTCTCCGAGCAGCGCGCCGAGGAAGATCCAGTCGCAGTGGTCGGTGCCCGAGGAGAACTGCCAGTGGCCCCTGAGGATGTACCCGCCGTCGGTCGGCGTCGCCACCCCGCTGGGCATGTACGGCGAGGCGATCCACGTGTTCGGATCGGAGCCCCACACCTCCTCCTGCAGCCTGCGGTCGCACAACGCCATCTCCCACGGGTGCACTCCACCGACCCCGCACACCCAGCCCGTCGAGCCGCACGCCTTCGCCACCGCCATCACCGCCTCGGCGAAGTCCCGGGGATGCGCCGCGTATCCCCCGAAGTCGGCCGGCTGCAGCAGCCGCATCACTCCGGCCTCGCGGATCAGCTTCACGCTCTCGTCGGACAGCTTGCCCAGGCGCTCGGTCTCGTCCGCGACCGCGGCCAGCCGACCGGCGATCTCCTCTACTCGGGAAACAACTTCATGCGCCATCAAGGCACCTCCGGACTGAATCTGAGAGGGTCGCAACCCGCCGTTTCTGCGGCGGCTCGCTGACGCTAAGCCGCTTTCGACCACCGGGTCACGGCATATCCCGCTGGCCGGGACTGCGCGAGGGGGTACGGCGGGCGGGCCCGTCGTACGCGGCGGGAATGTGTCGGCGCGCACCGCACGGCTTCGGGAAAAGCGGAGATCAGCCGCCGCACCGATGCGGGCGGCGGCCGTGGGCGAGTGGTGGCCCGGGCAGCGCCGGCGGCCAGGGTCCGCTCACCGGGACGTGGCGGCGGAAGGGTTCTGGGCGCGGTGACGGGCGGCGGGAACCGGCCCGGTCACCGATTTCCGGAGTACGGTGCCAGGAGCAGTCGCGCGCCCAGCCGGACGTCGGCCTCCGCCCTCGACAGGGTCGTCTGGCCCCCGAGGGTCGAGACCAGCGCGCCCCACCAGCAGTGCGTGAGCAGCCGCACCACGCTCAGATCCTGCCTGTTCGGCTCCTCTGCCCCGATGATGCGCAGCAGAATGCGGCCGAGCTCGGACTCCGTCGGTTCGACCTCGTCCATCGTTGCCGCGACATAGGTGGCGCTGGTGGCCTGGAACATCGTGGCGGCCAGTATCGGCCGCAGCAGCAGATGGCGGCTCAGCCCCACCAGGAGGTCGGTGACCTGGTCGACGAGGTCCTCGTCCTCGCCGGGCCGCCGACTTTCGTCGAAGGCGCTGATCTCCGCCTGGAAGACCGCGGTGAACAGCGCGTTCTTGGAAGGGAAGTACCGATAAAGGGTCGCGATCGCCACGTCGGCGTCCTTGGCGACCTCGTGCATCTGCACCACGTCGATTCTCTTGCGGGCGCCGAGCGCGGCCGCGGCGTCCAGAATGCGCTTGTGCCGGGCGATCTGGCTCTTCGAGGTCGGTGACGCCGGAGCCCGTGCTTCGGCGATTCTCGCCACGAATCCCCCTTGTCTGCTCTGTCCACTCCCGAGCGAACCGTGTGCGGGTACCGATCTCAGGATATCGGCCGCCCAACGGACATAGGCTCCACCGCGTCATCGGAGTGGAGCCCATGTCTTCAACGTCCCTTGTGCCGAGTGGTCGGCGGGGGCGGCCTCGTCAGCCGTCTCAGAGGTCGGGAACCGGGATGGCCCCGAGGCGGACGGAGTTCTCGATGCTGTCGCGCAGTCGTGTGCAGGTCGGAATGAGACCCCGGTCGGCATGCCGATTCAACTCGACGCACTGCTCGGTTTCGGTGGTCCACTGGACGAGCGTGTGCGCCAGGCTGTGCTTCTTGACCAGGACGCACGAGCCGCAGCTGCTGCAGGACACGGGGCGCACGGAATATCTCCTCGGTTGCGATCACTGACGTTCTTGACGGTGGTGGCGCATCGTCGCGAGGCGGC
>NZ_JBEXGU010000095.1:0-35537 GCF_040607515.1 Streptosporangium sp. NPDC005286
CCCCGGCCGAAGGTCCCCGGTCCCGTCGACGGGACCGGGGACCTTCGGCCGGGGATCGGGTGCCGGGCCCCGGAGGGCCCGGCAGGTGATCACTTGCCGGTGGCTCTGTGGATGCCGTGTGCCGTGGAACGGTCGATCGCGGCCTTGACCACACCGAAGATCGCTCCCTGGATGGCAGCCGCCACGAGAACCTCTCGCCAGCCGTACTCATCCGATGTCGCCTGGGGCGCGTCGTCCTTGCCCGACGCGAACTTCCAGACCTGCTTGAAGACTGCTCCGGCGATCGCGCCACCGAGCATTCCACTCGCGGCGCTCACACTGCGGGATACGACCCTGCTCAACGTCTCGCCCTCCGTTCGATTGACCGGAAGACACGCCTGCCCTTCCGGACCGGTACCTGACTCACACGACACTCACACGACCGGGGGGTCGTTGTAGTGCCGCTCCTCGTAGACGCGACGATGAGCGACCGGGTCCTCGACCACGGTGGTGGCCGTCGAGTCCGCCACCGCCCGGCGGGCGATGCTGAGCCGGTACACGGCGAACAGGAGCCATGCGAGACCGCCGATCATCAGGATGACACCGACGACGTTGATGTCGAACCCGGCGATGTCGAATTCGACCGCCCAGGTGAGAATGGCGCCGAGCATGATGAGAATGATGCCGCCTGCGATGGTCATGGGATCTCCTCCTTCGAGCCAACGCATCCCCCCTATCCCCCACACGGCTCCCAAACGTCACCCGGCGGAGACAGCTGCCGACCACGGCATCCCAATGGACGTCACGGGCCTGACGACTTCGGAAAAGTCGTCAGGCCCGTGAGTTCTCGGCGAAGAATCGGTTACTGGGCGGGCAGGACCGCACCCTTGTACTTGTCCTCGATGAACTTCTTGACCTCGGGGCCGGCCAGGAGCTCGGCGAGCTTCTTGATCCGGGGGTCGTCCACCTTGGCCGGGACGGTGACCAGGCCGTTGGCGTACGGGTTGCCCTCGCCCTTCTCCAGGAGCAGGGAGTCGGTCGCGGGCTGCAGCCCGGCCTCCAGGGCGTAGTTGCCGTTGACGATCGCGGCGTCCACGTCCTCCAGGGAGCGGGGCAGCTGGGCGGCCTCAAGGGGCCTGAACTCCAGCTTCTTGGGGTTGTCGGCGACGTCGCGCTCGGTGGCCTTGACGCCGACCCCCTCCTTGAGGGTGATCAGGCCGTTGTCGGCCAGCAGCTTGAGCGAACGGCCGAGGTTGCTCGCGTCGTTGGGCACGGCCACCTGGGCGCCCTCGGCGAGCTCGGAGACGTTCTTGATCTTCTTGGAGTACAGGCCGAGCGGCTCGATGTGGACCGGGGCGACCCAGCTGAGCTGGATGTTCTTGCCCTTGGAGAACTCCTCCAGATACGGGATGTGCTGGAAGTAGTTCGCGTCCAGGTTGCCCTCGTCGAGCTGGGTGTTGGGCTGGACGTAGTCGGTGAACTCGACGATCTCCAGGTTCAGCCCGGCGCCGGCGGCGAGGTTGTCCTTGACGTACTTGAGCACCTCGCCGTGGGGTACGGGGTTGACCCCGACCTTGAGCGGGGCATCGGCCTTCGGCGTGCCGTCGGCCGGTTGGGCCGTGTCGGTGGACGCCCCCCCGCATCCGGCCAGGGTCCCGGCCAGGATCAGTCCGGCCACGATCCCAAATATCTTGCGCATGATTCTCCCCTAATTCCCCTTACAGCTGGTAGGAAATATCTCACAGAAACGGGGAAAGGGACAAATCCTTACTTGTCACGCAAAGCCAACATCTGGGCGATCTGCGCTGTACGCGAGACATCGACGCGTTTCGCCATCTCGGTGACCTTGGTGTGCAGCCCGGTCGCGACCTCCACCTTGGCCATCTGGGAGGCGTCGTCCTGCTGGGCGATGAGCATGTCGAGGAACCTTCGCTCGAACTCGGCCGGGGGCGCCGCGATGAGCGCCGCCACCTCCTCATCGCTCACCCCGGGCATCCCGCCGTGCGCGGCGTGCTCGTCGTCCGGCGCCGTCGCGGGCTGCCCCCAGGCGGCCAGCAGGCCGGACATGGTGCTGGACTCGCGCTCCTGGGTCACCCCGATCGCCTCGGCGAGCTCGGAGACCTCGGGGCGGACCTGCCGCTCCCGTGCCAGCCGCACCAGCCGCACCACCTGCGCGTTGTGCGGCACCATCATCTGCAGGAACATCACGTCGGGGGCGTTGAAGGCGACCCCCTCGGCGGTACCCGTCGGCGGGGCGGGCGACGGGCTGGGCATCCCCTGACCCGCGCCGTGCCCATCGTGCGCGTCATGATCAGAACTCTGGTCGGCACTCTGGTCGGCATTCTGGGCGGCGGCGCCGTGCCCCGCGTGACCGGATGCGCCGCCCCGAAGCTCCTGGATGCTGTGGGCACCGCAGCCCGCGAGCAGCAGGACGCCCAGTACGACCACCGGGACCGCACGTCTCATCGAATACCTCCAGGCTGGAGACCCCGGACTCTGGCCCCGGGGGAGGAAGCGCGGCACGGTGCCGCGTGGTTCGGCGTGGTGCTCGGTGTGCTGTTCGGTGGCGGCCAGGACCGGGCCTCGTACGCGCGGCGCCCTCCCCGCCGGGCCGGCGGACCGGTGCGGGACCTCAGGGGAGAACGCCCGGCCGGGACGGCTCGTCCCGGCCGGACGTCAACGGGTCAGACGCGCTGCCAGAGAGCCGGCACGTTCGGCGGCTCCCAGCCCGCCAGCGCGGTGTGCGCCTGCAGGCACCGGTAGGTCACGCCCCCGTAGGTCACCGTGGCGCCCGCCGCGTAGGCGGTGCCCGCCTGCCAGGTACCGCCCGGCTGGCTCGTCGGGGTGACGGTCGGGGTCGGAGTCGGGGTCGGGGTGGGGGTCACCGTCGGGGTCGGCGTGGGGCTGGGATTGCCTCCCCCGCCGAAGTTCACGTCCGAGCAGGTGTAGAAGGCCTCGGTGCTGCCCACGATGCGCTGCCAGATCGAGAAGATGAGCTGACGGCCGCTCCGCTGCGGGAGGTTGATCGTCCAGTTGGTGAACGTGCTGGGGTTCTGGTTGGTGAAGGTCCTGATGTGCTCCAGATCCGACCAGCGCAGCGGCTGGGTCGGGTTCCAGCTCTGCTTGGTGATGTAGAACTCGAAGTTGCTGTTCGCATGCGGCGCGGTCGCGTGGTAGGTGACCGTCAGCGGTCCCGGGGAGACCGAGGTGGCGGGCCAGTCGGCCCTGGTGAGGTTGAGCCCCCGGTACTTGTCGCGCCCGGCACCGCAGAGCTGGCCGTCGGGAATGATCTGGCGATGGTTACCGCCGGCTTCGAGCCGGGACACCTCGTGCCAGTCGTAGAAGGCCTGGGTGCCTCCGGCCGCGACGGCCGCCTTGCACGCGTCGGACTTGGGGGTCTCCGGGCCCTCCGTCTTGCAGACGTAGGCCCGGCTGGGCGGGTTCGACATGGAACCGTGGGCGACCGCCGCGGTGGACGGCAGCAGCGCGAGCAGGGACCCTACGCTGAGCGCCGCGGCGGCACCGGTGGCCACCTTGTGTCGTAGATGCACGTGGACTCCTCCTGGGTTGGGGAATGGAGGCAGGACATGTCCAACGAGCCGACGGATAGCACGTTATTAACAAGAAACCTTACTAAAAGTCCGTCCCATAATGCCAGTCGAACGAGGATACAGATCCCTGACCAGCACGATCCCAAGCCCCCGGCGGGTGGGTCCCGCGCACCGGGAGGACGAGCCCGCCCTTGGTGAGCCTCGGCCCGCGACCGGCGGGCCCCCGCCCGATCGCACCCCCACTCCCCGGAAGCCTGAGCCTCGGTCCACGACCTCGCCCCTGCCCTGCCCGGTCCAGCTCCCGGAGGCGCCCCTGCCTCCCCCCGGAAGCCCCGGCTTCAGTCCATGACCAGCACGACCTTGCCCCTGCCATGCCTGGTCCCAAGCTCGCGATGCGCGTCCGCGGCCCGCTCCAGCGGGTAGGTGCCGCGCACCGGGAAGACGAACCTGCCCTCGGCGTACAGGGCGGCGAGCTCGGCGAGGCGGGACGCCAGCCGCTCCCCCCTGGTCCGCTGCGCCCCCAGCTCGGCGGCCCTGCCGTGCTCGACGAGGGTGAGGAGGCGCTCCCCCTTCACCAGCTCCAGGGAGATGTCGAACGCCTCACCGCCCGCGCCGTCCAGCACCATGTCCACCCCGCCGGGCGCCAGGTCGCGGACCCGCTCCAGCAGGCCCTCGCCGTACGCGACCGGGATCGCGCCGAGCTCGCGCAGGTAGTCGTGGTTCTCCTCGCGCGCGGTGCCGATCACCGTGGCCCCCCAGAGCCGGCCGAGCTGGACCGCGGCGGTGCCGACCGCGCCCGCGGCGGCGTGCACCAGGAGCGTGTCGCCCTCCCCCACCCCGAGCTGCCGCAGCGCCATGTGGGCCGTCTGGGTCCCGGCGGTGAAACCGCCCGCCACCTCCCAGGGCATGTTCACAGGCTTGGGCGTGACGTTCCCCGCGGGCACGACCACGTACTCGGCATAGGCGTTGAGCAGGGTGAAGCCCAGCACCTCGGCCCCGGCCGAGACCCCCGCCACCCCCGCTCCCACCTGGTCGACGACCCCGGAGAACTCGTTGCCGGGCACCCGGGGCAGCTCCCCGTCCACTCCCGGCGGAGTCCACCCCTCCCTGATCGCCAGGTCGAACGGCTGCACGCCCGCGGCCCTGACCCGCACCCGTACCTGCCCCTCGCCCGCCTCGGGCGTGGGAAGCTCCGTCACCCGCAGTACCTCGGGACCGCCGAACTCGAAAAAAGCAGCTGCCTTCACAGGGTTCCCCTCCACTCGTGTACGCCGCCGCCCAGCCTGCAACCTCAAGCATGATTGAGGTCAACTCATGCGCTCCGGATCCCGGCGCGCAGGGGGCCACCGTCCGTGTCCTGGAGCGCCTTGACCAGGCGACCGGGGTCGCGCAGGTGCTCCAGGACCTCCAGGCAGGCGAACCGGTCGAAGATCCGCGGCGGCTGCAACGTCTCCTCCGGCCGGTCGCTACTCGGTGGGGGTGGGCCAGAGCAGGTCAGGCTCGCTCGGCGCGCTGTAGTTCACCCCGGGCACGTCGAAGCCGTACAGGCGGCGCACCTCGCCGGTGAACCAGTCGATATCGGCCAGGTCGCCGATGCTGTCGGGGGCGACGGCCTCCCACCGCTCGGTCACCTGCTCCTGGATGAGCGGGTGCAACTCCCACCCGTCCAGGCGGATGCGCCTCTGGTCGTCGAGGTCGAGCGCCTGGGCACCGGTGAGCCGGTCCCACAGCTCAACGGACTGCTGAAGCGGGGACTGCATGGCCTCGCCGAGGGCGCCCCGCAGGAGGCTGACGTACAGGGCGATGCCGGGGATCGCGGTGGATGCCTGGGTGACGGCGGCGCCGTTGACCGATGTCATGGCCCGCCCGCCGACCTCGGCCAAGCCGCCGTTCAGTGTGAGCGCGGTCTCCTCCAGGTGGGCCTTGGCCGCACCGATGGTCCCGTCCCGGTAGATCGGCGCGGTCAGGTGCGAGCCGATGTAGGACAGGGCCACGGTGGTGAACCCCGGGCGCAGCAGGCCACGGCCGGCCAGGGCGTCAACCCACAGGGCCCAGTCCTCGCCGCCCATGACCTTGATGGTGTCGGCCCGCTCGGTGTCGCTACCCGGTTCGACCCAGATCTCCTTCAGCGCCGGTTCGTCTCCGCTGACGTCCAGGGTCTTGGTGCTGTACCCCGCCCCGAGGGACTGGATCACCGACTGGTGTGTCTGCCCGGTGACAGGGTCGGTGCGCCGAGGTGCGGCGACGCTGTAGATCAGGTAGTCGATGCCGCCGAACCGTGCGGCGAGCAGGTCGAGTACCTGCTCCTTGGTGGTGTCGGCGAAGGCGTCGCCGTTGACGAACGACCAGTCGCGGCCGGCCTTGGCCGCGAGTTCGGCGGTCGCGATGGTGCGGTACCAGCCCGCGGTGGCCGTGCGACGCTCGGTGGGCGGGCGCTCGAAGCACAAGCCGACACCGTCGAGGCCGTAACGACGGATTCCCGCGATCGTGGCCGCCATCCCGTAGCCGGCGCTGGAGCCGATGATCAGGGCGACCGGGCGGCGCTCGGCCTTCTTGTCGGGGATCGCGGGGGCGACGCGATCCCACATGTCGCCGACGATCTTCTCGCATCCGGCGGGATGGGAGTCGAACAGCAGGAACCCGCGCCCGCGGGGTTCGATGAGTCGTTCCGTCATCGTGTGCCTATCTGGTCGGGCCCGCGGGCGGGTCGGAGCCCGCGAGACGCTGAATGATCCTGATGAGGTCGCCGACCGGGTGGGCCTGGCCGGTGTCCTCATCCGGGATGGTCACCTGGAACCGCTTTTCGAGGTCTCGAATCAGCTCCAGCAGCGAGAGGCTATCGAGGCCCAGGTCATTCCACAGGTCCAGACTCGGATCGGCGCAGTCGCGTGGCGCACGTCCGGCAGCCTTGGCGACCGCAGCCACCACCGCCTGCCGCAGTGCGATCTCGTCAGCCACGGCTGCCTCCGGCCGCGCCGGTGCGTGACCACAGGGCGTTGGTGGGCACGAACGGCAACGCCGGACCTCCGGGGCCGCGTTCGCCGGTGCGCTACTTCAGGGAGATGGGTCCGCGCGGCGAAGTACGCGAGCCCGGCGGGCCGGGACGTCAGGCGATCCGATCCAGGTCCGCCGGCCGGACGGTGCCGCGGAGCGGAAGGCCCCGCGCCAGCCGCTCGACCTCGGCGACCGCGAACTCGCCCAGGCGGCGCAGCTCCCTGCCCCTGGCTCCGCTGAGGTGCGGGGTGACCAGGACGTTCGGCAGGGCGAGCAGCGGATGCCCGAGGGGCAGCGGCTCGGGATCGGTCACGTCGAGGACGGCGCCGATGCGACCGGTGGCGCAGTGCCGTACCAGGGCGTCGGTGTCGATCAGGGAGCCCCGGGCGGTGTTCACCAGCACCGCGCCGTCGCGCAGCAGCGCGAGGCGGCGCTCATCGAGCAGCCCGCGGGTCTCCGGCAGCGCGGGGGCGTGCACGGTGACCAGCTCGGCCTCGCGGCAGAGATCGTCGAGCGGCACCGGCCTGGCCCCCAGGGCCGCCGCCTGGGCGGGGCTGATGTACGGGTCGCTGAGCAGGACGTGCGCGCCGTGGTCGCGGAGCCGCTCCATCACCAGCCGCCCGACCCGGGAGGCGCCGATGACGCCGACCACCGCTCCGATCAGGCCGCCGCCCTCGCTCGGCGTCGCCACTCCGGGCAGCGGGTCGCCCGACCAGCCCCGCGTGGAGTACGCGCGCGCCTTGACGATCACCTGTTTGGCGGCCAGTACGAGCATCGCCAGGGTGAACTCGGCCACCGGCAGCGCGTTGGCCTCGGCCGCCGAGGAGACCGCGACGCCCCTGTCGAAAACCTCGGCGGTGAGGTGCCCCTTGACGCTGCCCGCGGCGTGCACGACCGCCCGCAGTCGTGGAGCCGCGGCCAGCACGTCCGCGTCGATCCTCGGACACCCCCAGCCGGTGATCAGGATCTCCACGTCGAGCGGCCCGTCGAAGGATTCGATCACTCGCTCGTCCACCCGCGTCACCAGCGACAGCCGGTGCCGCAGGTCGGGGGGGAAGAGCTCGGGCAGTAGCCGGGGCTGCATGGCGAACGCCGCGGCGGTGGTCATCGGACGGTTACCGGCCGGATCGAGCCGCGGACCACGATGTGGGTGCCGGGTGTCGCCGGGCCTCCCGTGACCCTGCCGGGCACCGGCCGCACCGCCGTCCTGCCGATCCAGGACACCTGAACCACCTCCTGTCTCTCACCCGGATGATCGCCGACCCGAGGGGCCGGCGATCACCCGGTACGTGTGGCTGCCGCTGCGGTTCCCAGCGGCACGATGATGAGCCGTCCAACGCCGGGCAACCGGCCGTCAACGGATTCCCACCTGTCGAACCTGCGAAACCGGTGAGATCCGCGGGAATCCTGGCTCCTAGCTGCCGTGGACCTCCATCTCCCACAGGGAGTAGCCCCAGACGGTGGCGCGCTGCGTGCCGTACACCCGCACGTATCTGGCGCCCGCCGCCGCGAAGGTGATGTCGTCCACACCGCCGTCACTCGCGGTCGTGGAGTGGACCTGCGACCACGTCGTGCCATTGGTCGAGGTCTCGATCCGGTAGGACTTCCCGTACGCCGCCTCCCACTGCAACCTCACCCGGCTGACCTGCCTGACCGAACCCAGGTCCACCGAGATCCACTGCGGGTCGGAGAACGCCGACGACCACCGCGTCCCGAGATTGCCGTCCACCGCGTTGCTCCCGCCGAACGACCCGTTCTCCGTGGAGGAGACGGTGACCGGACGCCCCGACGACAGCAGCACGCTCCCCGGGGGCACCGTGGGAGTCGGCGTGGGAGTGGGGGCGGTGCCGCAGTCGGCGGGGGCGACCCCGGCCGCGTAGCGGAGCCCGCCGTACAGGTGCGCCCGGAAGTTCGGCTCGGTGTAGGACTCGATGGTGTGACCGAGTCCGGTGTACCAGGCCCGGCCGCCCTGGTACGGCCTGCACCAGGCGATCGGGTGGTCCGCCCCCATCGACCCGCCGGAGTAGGTCGACTCGTCCAGCGTGGCCAGCACGTGGGCGGCGGAGCGAGGGTTGGTGCGGTAGTTGTACAGCTCGTCGGTGCGCACCCAGGTCGCCGGCAGGTGGGCCGTCGAGGGGTGCGTGCGGTCCTCCACCCGTACGGTCGCCCGCTGGATGGCCGGATGGGAGGAGAAGTAGGCGCCGACGAGGCCGCCGTAGAAGGCCCAGTCGTACTCGGTGTCGGCGGCCGAGTGGACGCCCACGTATCCGCCGCCGCCCGCGATGTAGGACTCGAACGCCGTCTGCTGCGCGGCGTTCAGCACGTCGCCGGTGGTCAGCAGGAAGACCACCGCCCGGTATCCGGCCAGGTTGGCCGTGCTGAAGGCGGCGGCGTCCTCGGTGGCGTCGACGGTGAAGCCGTTCTCGGCCGCCAGCCCGCGCAGCGCGGTGATGCCCGCGGGGATGGCGTCGTGCCGGAACCCCGCGGTCTTGGAGAAGACGAGCACCTTGTAGGCCGGGTCCGCTGCCATGGCCGGCGCCCCCAATCCGATCGTGACGACGAGCAGCGCGGTGATGACCGCGATGACATTACGCACCGTAGACCTCCATCTCCCACAGGGAGTAGCCCCAGACAGTGGCACGCTGCGTGCCGTAGACCCGCACGTGGCGGGCACCGACCGCCGCGAAGGTGATGTCGTCCACACCGCCGTCACTCGCGGTCGTGGAGTGGACCTGCGACCACGTCGTGCCATTGGTCGAGGTCTCGATCCGGTAGGACTTCCCGTACGCCGCCTCCCACTGCAACCTCACCCGGCTGACCTGCCTGACCGAACCCAGGTCCACCGAGATCCACTGCGGATCGGAGAACGCCGACGACCACCGCGTCCCCAGGTTGCCGTCCACCACGTTGCCCGCCGCGAATCCGGCGCCCTCCGTCGAGGAGGCGGTGACCGGACGTCCCGACGACAGCAGCGTCCCGGTGGGCGGCTGCGTCCCGGTGGTCAGGGTGAAGTCGTCCACGTCGAACAGCGCGCCCGCGCCCCCGGCGAAGACCAGGAAGAGCTTGGTCGTGCCGGCCGGGGCACCCGTCAGGTTGGCGGAGACGTCGACGAACGTATCCCAGCCGCCCGTCGGCGCCACGGTGGCGGTGCCCAGCAGCGTCCCGGTCGCCGAGCCGGCCCTGACCTGGATGGTCCCGCCGGCTCCGGCGGAGGAGACCCGGGCGGTGATCTTGGAGACTCCGGCCAGGACGTAGGGGTCGAAGGCGATCCAGTCCCCGTTCTCGATGTTGCCGACGGTCTTCGCGCCGTGCGCGGTCGGCTTGTCGAACAGGGCGACGCCCTGGGAGGTGGTGTAGTGCTCGGCCTGCCGGTTCTTCGGCTGGGTGACGTGCTGGGCATGGGTGGTGAGGCCGCCGGAGTCGGTGTACTCGGCGTCCCAGACGCCGAACAGGTTGGCGGCCCCGTCGTGCTCGCCGTTGGCGGGGGTCTGGATGGTGCCCGAGCAGCCGTTGGCCGTGGCGAGCGGGTGGCCGTGGGTGTCGTGACCGAGGATGTAGGTCATCTTCACCTTCGCGCAGTCGATCGTCGTGTCCTCCGGATCGGTGACGGTGACCCGGTACGGCACGGCGTCGCCGAAGCCGAACACCTGCCCGTTGAGCGGGAGGTCGATCCGCACCGTGGGCGCGGTGTTGCCGACGTTGATCTCGACGTTGGCCGTCGCGGTCAGGCCCGTGCTGTCCCTGACGGTCAGCGTGGCCGTACGGGTGCCGTCGGTCGTGTAGGTGTGGGTGGGGTTGGCGGCGGTGGAGGTGCCGCCGTCACCGAACGCCCAGGAGTAGGTGAGCGCGTCGCCGTCCGGGTCGGAGCTGCCCGCCGAGGAGAACGCCACGGTCAGCGGCGCCTTCCCCGAGACGCGGTCCGCCGACGCCTTGGCGATGGGCGCCCGCCCGCCGGTCCCGATGTGCTCGATGCGGTACAGGGCCGAGTGCTCGTTGCCGTTGAACCAGCCGGTCCCGTAGTCGAGCACGTAGAGGGCGCCGTCCGGGCCGAAGGCCATGTCCATCACCAGCGTGCCCGACCAGGGGAAGGGCTGGATGGTGCCCCGGCTGCCGTCCGCGTTGACCTCGATGTCCTTGATCCACTGCCGCTGGAGCTCACCGGCGAGGAAGTGCCCGTCGAGCGACTGCGGGAACTTGATCGGTGAGTTCAGCGCGGCGGAGTAGCGGTAGACGACACCGCCCATCGGCGACTCCGCGCCGCAGCCGAACTCCGGCAGCGAGCAGCCGTCGTAGGTGATCCAGGCGGCCTTGGCCGGGGGCAGCTTGACCTGGCCGGTGTTGTTGCGCGAGGTGTTCTCAGGACCGCCCGCGCAGTCGTACTTGGCACCGACCGTCGCGGTCGCGTAGTTGTAGCGGGCGTAGGTCTCGGCGGGGGTGTTGTTGCCCGTGCAGTATGGCCACCCGTAGAAGCCCGGCCCGGTGATCCGGTCGAACTCGACCTGGCCGCCCGGCCCCCTGGCGCCGGCGGTGCCCGCGTCGGGGCCGTAGTCGCCGAGGTAGACCACGCCGGTGGCCTTGTCGACGCTCATCCGGAACGGGTTGCGGAAGCCCATCGCGTAGATCTCCGGCCGGGTGTTCGCCGTTCCCGGGGGGAACATGTTCCCGGCCGGGATCGAGTACGACCCGTCGGCGTTGACCTTGATGCGGAGCACCTTGCCGCGCAGGTCGTTGGTGTTGGCGGCGCCCCGCTGCGCGTCGAGTGCGGGGTTGCGGCCCGCCCTGTCGTCGAGTGGCGCGTAGCCGTCGTTGAAACCGGGCTCGGTGTCGTCGCCGGTGGTGAGGTAGAGGTTGCCCGCGGCGTCGAAGTCGATGTCACCGCCGACGTGGCAGCAGAAACCCCGGCTCGTCTTCACCTCCAGGACGCTTTTCTCGCTCGCGACGTCGAGCGTGCCGTCGGTGTTCAGCCTGAAGCGCGACAGCCGGTTGACGCCGTCGAAGCGCGCGATGTCGGCCGCGGTGCCGTCGAGCGGGGCGTTGCCCGGGGGCGTGGAGAGCGGCGGCGCGTAGTAGAGGTAGACGAACCGGTTCGAGGAGAAGCCGGGATCGATGCCGACGCCCTGCATGCCCTCCTCGTCGTTGAAGTAGACGGGGATCTTGCCCGACACCTTGGTGGTCCCCGCGGCGTCGGTGATCCGGATCGTGCCGTCGCGGGCGGTGTGCAGGACCGAGCGGTCCGGCAGCACCGCCATGGACATGGGCTCTCCCACCTCGGCGACCCCCTTGGCCAGCGTGACCTGCTGGAACCTGGCGGGATCGACGGGCGGGGCGGCCTGGGCCGCGACCCGGGCGGTGGCGGTGGCCGGGAGGGGGTGCAGGAGTGCGGTCAGGGTCAGGAGAGCGGTCAGGGGCGGTAACCATCGGCGGAGCGAGGCCATGGCGAGACTCCAGGTCTCTGTGGAGGGGGGTGGACCGGTGGTCAGGGTCTCGGGTTCTGTACTGCTGGGCGCTGACGGATGTGAGGGAGCGCTCTCCCACCACGAGATTGCTCTCGCTTACCAAAACTTGTCAAGAGGCTGATTAACCTGGTTGAAACGGCTCTCATACTTCCAGGTAACCGCCCGCGTGTTTGAGGGAACGCTCCCTGAGGCCGGTTTTGTAACGTGCCAGTGGCCGGTGAGCTGGGACCTTTGGTACAGCTCGACGCGGCGGTACCACCCGCGGTCGACGCCGAGCGGAGGGGCCGTGCCGGCCGCTCGGGAAGGTGGGCAACCGGCCTCGCCCAAGAGCAGGGGCGCACTTCTGTCCGGATGCGGACATGGTGACAACCGGATAACTTCGTAGTACGTCTTCCCAAATGCCACGTTTGTCGCAATGGGAGTCGCCTTGCGCGTCCGATCCGTTCTCTCCGTCACCGTCCTGGCCGGCGGCCTGGTTCTCTTCCTCCAGCCGGCCGGCGCCGCCGTCAGCGAGGTGCGGCAGAGCTCGGCTGTCATCACCGACGTCGTGGAGTACCAGTGCACCACCACCGGCGCGACCGAGAAACAGAACATCAAGGTCAAGGTCGAGATGACGATGCCGGCCGCCGCCACGACGGGTGAGCAGATGAGCATCGGCTGGCAGGGGACCTACGCCGACGGCACCGGGCTGAAGGCACCCGCGACGGGACTGACCGCCGACACCAGCCTGTACGCGTACGCGTCCATCAGCGGGCTCACCGGACTGACCTCCGCCACCGGGGTGGGTACGCCCGGTACGGTCGACGCGAACCAGGTCATCCCGCTGCCGACGGCCCCGGTCAGCCTGAGTACGACCTCGTCCAACGCGGGTACGGCGACGGTGCGGCCGGCCGCCCTGAACTTCGGGACCGCCACCAACGCGCCGTCGATCAAGTGTGCGGTCCAGAACCAGGCCACCCTGACCACCCACCCCCTCACGGTCACCGCAGCCGACCAGACGGGGACGGAGACCGGAACCGATACGGGTACGGAGCCGGAGACAGAGCCGGAGACCGGTGGGAACGGCAGGGTGCAACAGACCCCGTCGGGGCCCGCCGCGACCGGGGGCGGCGGTGAGCGCGGGCCCGACGGGCGGATGTTCCTGCTGACCGGCTCCCTGCTCATCCTCACCGCCACCACCGGGCTCCTGCTGCGACGCCGCGCCTGGAGATGACCCGGCACTCGGCCCCGTCGAGGCGACGGCCCGGCCCTGACCGTTTCAAACACCGGAACCATGACGGGAAAGCGGTTCCCCCACCGGGTGAAACCGGCACTTCCCTCGCCGAAGATGATGATGGATGATCGTTCATGGAGATAAAGACCAAGCGGCGACTGTCCACGACGGAGACCGCAAACCTGATCTTCCAGGCTCTGGGAAAGTGGCCCGTCTCCCTGCGGGAGCTTGACGCGGGCTCGTTCGCGGCACTGTGGCGCGCGCGGCTCGAAGACGGCAGCGAGCTGGTCCTCAAGCTCGGCCCTCCCGCCGACGTCGAGCTGCTCACCTACGAGCGGGACATCATCCGGACGGAGGCCCTCTTCTACGAGCTCGCCGCCGCCACCGGGGTGCCGATCCCCCGGCTGTGGCAGGCGAACCTCGACGGGCCGCTGCCGTACCTGATCATGAGTGCGATCGACGGCGTGGCCTGGTCGGAGCTGGCGGAACCACTGGCCGAGGCGGACACGAGAAGTCTCCGTTTCGAGCTCGGCCGGCACCTGGCCACGCTGCACCGGATCAGGGGAACTGCTTTCGGCTACCCGCAACTGGCCGAGATGACGGCGCCGACCTGGCGGGAGGCGTTTCTCTCCATGGTCGACGGTGTCCTCGCCGACGCGGTCCGGTTCCGGGCGGTCCTGCCGTGGCCGGTGGACGAGATCGCGAGCGTCGTACGGGCTCGCGCGCACCTACTGGACGATGTCGTCACCCCCTCGCTGGTCCACTTCGACCTTTGGCCGGGAAACGTGCTGCTGGAGCCGGACGGCAGGCCACCGCGCATCGCGGCGCTGATCGACCACGAACGGGCGTTCTGGGGAGATCCGGTGGCCGACCTCGTCTCGGTCGACGTGTTCGGCACGGCCGAACAGGACGCGGACCTGCTGGACGGCTACCGCGAGGCCGGCGGCCACCTGGACCTCACCCCCGACACCCGCGCCCGCCTCGCCCTCTACCGCGCCTACCTGTATCTGATCATGCTCGTCGAGGAGGGGCCGAGGGGAATCGACCACCCCGAGCGGCACGAGCACACAGCAAAGGCACTGGTCAGGCAGTTGGTCCACTGACGACAGGCGCACGGGCGAATGCCATAACTCGGATGCCCAAGGAGAGGAGTTCTGCGCACGGTACGACGCCCTCACCGATTTTCTCTCAGTACCGGCTTCGCGAACCTCCTGGCCGATGACAGAACGTCCCGGTTGCCGCATCGTCCGGCACTTCCTCCCTCAGGATCAGGTGTTGCGACCACCTTTTAGCACCCAAGCCGTCAGAGTGGGGCCATTTCAGACCGTCATCACCAAACCCCGTTGGGCTGCGCTAGCACCAAGGAGATCAGGGGCATACCTGCTGGAACTTCTCGCCGGGTATGTAGAGGTTCCATTCCTCTCGGCGGAGGGACCGAGGAGAGATGGCGCAGGCTGCTGCGTAGAGGTTTGTGGGCAGAGCAACGTTCCACAGCAGTATCGTCTTGTCCTCGCTGGCGCTGGCCAAAGTCTTGCCATCGGGGCTGAACATGACTGAGGTGACCTCATTGGTATGGCCGGTGAGCGGGGCTCCGAGGAGGCGGCGCGTGGCTGTGTCCCACAGCAGCACCGTATTGTCAACCTTGTCAACGCTGGCGCTGGCCAGGGTCTTGCCGTCCGGGCTGAACGCCACCGAAGAGATCGCGCCGATGTTGACGCTCCTGGGCTTGCCCTCCGGGCTGAACACCACCGAGAAGATCGCGCCGGTGTTGCCGCTCAGAGGCGCACCGATCTGAAGGCGCGTGCCCACGTCCCACAACCGCACCGTCCTGTCGCCGCCGCCGCTGGCCAGGGTCTTGCCGTCCGGGCTGAACGCCACCGAGAAGATCGCACCGGTGTTGCCGCTCAGAGGCGCACCGATCTGAAGGCGCGTGCCCACGTCCCACAGCCGCACCATGTCGCCACTGGCACTGGCCAAGGTCTTGCCGTCGGGACTGAAGGCCACCGAGGTGACGCTCCGGTCGTGGCCGGTGAGGGGCGCGCCGATCTGAAGGCGCGTGCCCACGTCCCACAGCCGCACCATGTCGCCACTGGCACTGGCCAAGGTCTTGCCGTCGGGACTGAAGGCCACCGAGGTGACGCTCCGGTCGTGGCCGGTGAGGGGCGCGCCGATCTGAAGGCGCGTGCCCACATCCCACAGCCGCACCATGTCGCCACTGGCACTGGCCAAGGTCTTGCCGTCGGGACTGAAGGCCACCGAGATCACGTTCTCAGTGTGGCCGGTGAGGGGGGTTCCGATCAGGCGGCGCGTGCCCACATCCCACAGCCGCACCATGTCGCCACTGGCACTGGCCAAGGTCTTGCCGTCCGGGCTGAACGCCACCGAGGTGGCGGAGCTGGTGTGGCCGGTGAGGGGGGTTCCGATCGGGCGGTGCGTGACTATGCCCCACAGTCGAACCGCCCTGTCTTCACTGGCGCTGGCCAGGGTCTTGCCGTCCGGGCTGAACGCCACCGAGTAGACCTCGCCGATATGGCCGGTGAGGGGGGTTCCGATCGGACGGCGCGTGACCACGTCCCACAGCCGGACCGTCCTGTCGGTGCTGGCGCTGGCCAGGGTCTTGCCGTCCGGGCTGAACGCCACCCAGAAGACCTCGCCGATATGGCCGGTGAGGGGGGTTCCGATCGGACGGCGCGTGACCACGTCCCACAGCCGGACCGTCCTGTCGGTGCTGGCGCTGGCCAGGATCTTGCCGTCCGGGCTGAAGGCCACCGAGGTGGCGAAGCTGGTGTGGCCGGTGAGGGGGGTTCCGATCGGGCGGCGCGTGACCACGTCCCACAGCCGGACCGTCCTGTCTTCACTGGCGCTGGCCAGGGTCTTGCCGTCCGGGCTGAAGGCCACCGAGAAGACGGACTCGGTGTGGCCGGTGAGGGGGGTTCCGATCGGGCGGCGCGTGACCGCGTCCCACAGCCGGACCGTCCTGTCGGTGCTGGCGCTGGCCAGGGTCTTGCCGTCGAGGCTGAAGGCCACTGAGATCACGTCCTCGGTGTGGCCGATGAGCGGGGTTCCGATCGGCCGGCGCGTGGCCATGTCCCACAACCGCACGGTGTCGTCCCAGCTGCCGCTGGCCAGGGTCTTGCCGTCGGGGCTGAAGGCCACCGAGGTAACGTCCTCGGTGTGGCCGGCGAGCGGGGTTCCGATCGGCCGGTGGGTGGCCGTATCCCATAGCCGCACGGTGGCGTCGCTGCTGGCGCTGGCCAGGGTCTTGCCGTCGGGGCTGAAGGCCACCGAGTAGACCTCACCGATATGGCCGTGGAGGACTCCACGGCCGGGCCTGCCAATTGCGGTGAGCAGGCCGACGCGGGTTTCGGGTGTGGGGGCGATGCGCCAGGCCGCTGCCGCCAGGAGTGTGGAAGTGACAGGATCTGCCGTGCCGAGGATTTCGCTCTGTGCCGCCAGCTGGCGGGATAGCGCCAGGGTGCGCTGGTGGTCAGCGTCGTTGGCGGCGTTGATCGCGGCGGCAGCGGCGATGATAGCGATGATGAGACAGCCGACCAGGGCGGCGAGCGCGGATTGGCGCAGGCGGGCGGTGCGCCGTGCGGCGTGAGTGCCGGCTTTGAGGAACTCGTGGGCGACCGTATCAAGGGGACGATACCGAATGGGGTCGGCGTCCCACTGTTGCTTGACCTCCTGGGCAGCGGTCAGCCGGGTGCCTTGGTAGAGGAACGCTAGATCGCGGCCGTGTCGTAGCCACTGGGCTGCGTCTTCGGTGAGCTGCTGGCGGAGGAGAAGACCGGCGCGGTCGGCGTCGATCCATTCACGCAGGCGGGGCCAGGCGCGGATCAGCGCCTCGTGGCTGATCTCGACGACGTCGGCGTCGACGGTGAGCAGCCGAGCGTTGACGAAACGCTCCAGCGCCTGCCGGGTCTGCTCCCGATCGGAAACATCGGGAGCAGAGGTCAGTAACTCGGTCAGGGGAACCCGGGTGCGGGTGTCGTTGGCGCCTTCGCCCAGGCGTATCAGGCGGGGCAGAAACTGGCGGGCGGCGCGCTGGCCAGGCAGGTCCAGGCCGGTCAGGGTGGCATCGGCGGTGTTGGCCAGGGCCCGGTTGATGCCGCCGGTGGCCAGGTAGCCGGTCACGGTGAGCGTGGCGCCCTCGCGGCGCTGCCAGGTGGACAGCAGGACGTGCGACAGCAGCGGCAGCACACCGCTGGGCTCGGACGCCTCCAGGTCGGCGCCGAGGTCTTCCAGCAGTAGGTCGACCAGGCCAGGCTGCAGGGTGAGCCCGGCCAGGCGGGCGGGTCCTTCGATGGCCTGGCGTAACTGCGCGACGCTCATCGGAGTGACCACCACCGGATGTTCCAGGGCGGTGGCCAGTTCGCTGTAGCCGACGCACCGGCCGAAGAAGTCAGCGCGGATGCCGATGACGACCACCGCGACCGTACAGGCCGCATGCAGCGCGGCCAGGAAGGCCTGGCGCTCCGCCTCGTGCGGGCACAGGGTGAACAGCTCTTCGAACTGGTCCACGATGATGACCCGCTGCCCCGGCCCGGTGAGCACATCCCGCAGACGACCGGGGTCGCTCATCAGCTGCTGCCGCAGGTCGGCCGGAGGGGAGCCGTCCAGGGGCGCGAGCCGGTCGGCCAGGGTCGTGAGCGGGTCGCGGCCGGGGGTCATCACCAGCACGCCGACCCCGGCGGCACGCTCCAGGGCGGGCATCAGCCCAGCGCGCAGCAGCGAGGACTTGCCCGCCCCGGACGGCCCGACCACCATCAACGGTCGGGCGCCGGCCAGCTGCGCGGCGACCCGGTCGGCCAGGGTGCGGGTGAGCTCGGCGCGGCCGAAGAAGAACTCCGCATCATCCGGGCCGAAGGAGGCCAGCCCACGGTAGGGGCTGACCTCCCCCACCTGCCCGGCCGCACCCCCGTGGTGGGCCGGGTTGACGGCCAGCAGTTGCCGGTCGCCGAACCCGGTGGCCTGCCGGCGCGGCGCGGCAAAGCCCTGCTCGGTCAACGTGCGCGACAGCGACCGGTAGAGGCCGTCCACGCTCAGATACGGCCCGGCCGCCGGGTCGCCGCCGGCCAGCACCGTGATCAACGCTCCGGAGAAGGCGGTGTGCCGCTGAGCGTCCGGCGCCCACGCCGCCTCATCCCGCCCGGCCGCGGCCAGCACGTAGCTGCCGTGCTGGGTGGCGGCGAACACCTCATCCAGCCCAGAGCGCCCTGCGCTTCGGGCTCGCCCGGAAAAGCAGCAGTCCAGCACGATCAGCACCAGCGGAGCCCGGCAGGTGGACAGCACCTCGTTCACCGTCGAGTACGGCAGCGCCTGGTGGCCGGCGATGCCCTGGGTCAAATCCACACTCGCGCGGGTGGCCAGATGCAGTTCCCCGCGCGGGCTGATCAGACCGTGGCCCACGTAGTAGAAGACCAGCACATCCTCGGCTTGATCGGCGGCCCGCACCAGCGCCGCGCCGAACTCCTGCGGATCCCTTGGATCCACCACCGTGGTGAGATGGGCCGCATCCAGCCCGGCCCGCTCGATCAGGCAGCGGCCCACGTCGGCGACCGTCCGCGCGACCGCGGGCACCGCGCCCAGCCGTGACCCGGCCACATGAGCACCCGATCCGACCAGCAGCACCCGGGCGCTGGGCCGGGCCAGCATCAGCTCCGGCGGCCCATCCGCTCCCATCAGGAACCCTGGGCGCCATCGGTGTCGGCAGCGGCGGCGTCGGTGAGGACCTGGGTGAGCTGCTCGGTGAGGGCCTTGGCCGCCGCCACGTCCAGGTCCTTGACGCCCTTGGCGGTCACCTCCATGCTGGGCTGCCCCTCGCCACGGCTGAGCTTGACGCTCACCTCACCACGACGCGATCGCAACCACGCGACCAGCACGGTCGCCGTTGAGGCGAACGCCCCTCCGGCGCCCAGCGCCATCTGCAGCCCCTCGACGACCGGACCCAGCGCACCCGGCTCGGGGTCACCTTCGACGATCCGCACCCGCCCGCGCAACTCGGGCTCCTGCGACAGCCAGGCGTACAGATCCCGCACCGTGTCCGCAGAATTCTCGCCCTCGACACTCAGCCGAACGACCACGAGCACTCCCCTATTTTATTAATGGCCCCCCGCGCCGACTCCGCGCTGTATGCGACTGGTTTCACCCGCGTACAGCAGATATCCGGAATCTACTCTGATAGCCCGGAGCAGTACACGCTTCCGCTCTATCCGGCACACCGACCGGACACCGGCAGGCCCATAATTCGGCGCTGAGTTCTGACGCGTCCTTTCTGACCGGCGAAGCTGACGGCGAAGAGCCCCGACCGGTGGTTCGGAAAAGCAGGCGGGCGTTGCGCCGCCGTACGGCCCACATTCCTTTGCCGCTGCGGGTTTTACCGGTCAGGGAAGGCCGGTGCCCACGGTTGCGTGGGAAGGTGGGCACCGGCCTTCGGGGGCGGTCCGTCGTCCGGCACGGGGGCGCTCGGACGCGGACCGGTCTTGGTGGGCAGGGCGAAACCGACGGCCTTGCCGGGGGTGCCGGTGGCGCAGATCCGGGTCGGGTACGCCCGGCAGCGACCTTCGGACAGCGCGTGCACCAGCAGCAGGCCCCGACCGCGCTCCGCGAGCAGCTCGGGCTCATCACCGGAGGAACGCAGCCGATCGAGGACGGCGGGGATGGCGCCGAGGTCCCGATCCCCGTCGACCACCTCGCACCACGACGGCTCACCGTCCACGAAGACGACGCGCAGTTCGAAGGGCTGCCAGCCGTGCTCCTCGGCATTGGCCGCCAGCTCGGCCACCGCACTCTCGGCGTCACTGAGATCCTCGCCGTCGAAACCCACGTCCTGGAGCACCCGCCTGATGACGGCCCGAGCCCGATGGGCGGCGGAACCGGGTCGCAGCGCCTTCACCAGCACGTGGTAGCCGTGGAACCTGACTGGGGGGACCAAGCCATACCTCCCGGTGCGTTCAACCGTCGCCTTTGGTAACCGATCGGCTACCTACGGCCACAGATTGCAGGCGCCCGCAACCCCGCCCAACCTGACCTCGATATTGATCTCGAACAGAGGCCATGCCACATTGGCATTGTGATGAATCGATCACGTTACGTAGCGTCTCTCCCCTGATCCTCGGAAAGGGATCGCGGAATGGCCAACAAGCGCGTCTGTCCCGCCTGCCGCCTGACCCCGCTCAGCCGGTACAACCCGGACCCGCTCTGCGCGGCCTGCCTCAGGGCGGCGCGCGGGGAGAGATGGCGCGCGCCGTCGTGGCTCTGGGACTCGGCTCCGATGCGTGAGGCGCTGGCCAACCTGGATCTCGGTGCCTGCGTGGCGATCGTGCGCGGGGTGAGCGGTCTGAGCCAGCTGGAGATGGCGAACCTGGTCGGCTGGGGATCGCAGAGCACGGTCTCCAGGATCGAGGGCGGCTGCCGCCACTCCCTGTACGACATTCGCGAGCTGCTGCGGTTCGCCGACGCGATCGACATGCCGCGCACCGCGCTGATGCCTCTCATCACCGGAGATCCGGACAGTGGAGAGGCATCAGGGCGGGTGAACACCCCGACGCCTTCTGTCACGGGAGATCCGGACAGCGAACCTCACACCAAGGAGGTATCAGAGCAGATGGACATGAAACGCCGAGAGTTCTCCGGGCTCGTCCTGGGCGGCGCGCTCGGGCTGGGACTGGACAGCATCCACGTACCGAGCCAGGTGAGCATGGCGCAGGCACACTACCTGCGCGCCAGCGCGGACCGGCTCTACCGGGCCGACCAGAGTGTCGGAGGCACCGCCCTGCTCCCCCAGGCGGTCCGCCAGTTCCAGCGGGCCCGCCGGATGGTGGACGAGAGCGACTACACCATGGCCGTCGGGAGCGAGCTGCTGTCCGCCACCGGAAACCTCGCGATCTGCACCGGCTGGCTCGCCTTCGACGGCGGCGACCTGGCCCTGAGCAGGCAGCTGTACGGCGAGGCGCTCGCGCTGGCACACGCCGCGGAGGACACCGAACTCACCGCGCACGTGCTGCTGAGCATGGCCATGCTGGCCACCTACGTCGCCCGCACCACGGGACCCCGGGGGACGGCACGCGAAGGGCTGCGCCTGGCGAGCCGCGCGGGCAATGAGGCTCGCCACCTGCCCTCGCCCCGGCTGCACGCCCTGGTCGCGCTCCGCGAGGCCAACGCCTCGGCGGTGCTCGGCGACGAGGCGGCCTTCCGCAGTGCCCTCATCCGCGCCCGGCGGGAACTCGACCGCGGCCCGCACCAGGACGACCCGGAATGGATCCTGTTCGTCTCCGAGACGGAGATCGACCAGCACGAGGCAAGTGGCAGGCGGAACCTGGGCGACCCGATCCGCGCGGCGAAGCTGTACCACGAGGTGCTCGACAACGGCTCGCTGTCGCCGCGCAACCGCGCCTGCTCCCACGCGCAACTGGCGAGCGCGCTGCTCCAGCAGGGCGACCGGACCCAGGCGATCGACGAGGGCCTCGCCGTGCTGTCCACCCTGACCGGCGGCGTGACATCCGTCCGCCCCCTGAAGGAGCTTCGATCGCTGCGCGCCGAGGTCGGGTCGGCCTCGGCGGAGTTCCGCACCCGGTACGACACCCTCATCGCCTAGCGCGCTGCCCGGGAATCCCCACCGGCTTCCCGGGCGATCGTCTTCGTGGCCCCCGCTGTCGGACCCCGGTGAACGTGGGTGGTCACCACACCAGCTCAGGAGAGAACGGCATGCGGGATCTCGTCTTCCACCGATACGACGCGGCGCGAGCACGCACCGTACATGACCTGGTCACAGGCATCTACCTGGACGCGTACGGCAAGACGATCGCCACCGGCGATCCCTTCCAGACCGAGGAGGCGTTCCGCCGGCGTCTCGACGCCTACACCGCACGCGACTGTTTCGATCTGGTGATCGCCTACCACGAGGGGGAAGCCATCGGCCAGACCTTCGGCTGGGCACTGCCACCGCCGGACGGCGGCTGGTGGCGGCACCTGCTCACCCCGGTGGAGCCGGGCTGGGCCGAGGAGGACGGCCACCGCACCTTCGCCCTGTCCGAGATCATGGTCCGGCAGGCCTGGACGAGGCGTGGCGTGGCCCACGCCCTGCACGACGAACTACTGTCGACCCGCCCGGAGTCCCGGGCGACCCTGCTGGTACGCCCTTCCAACATCACGGCCTACCGCGCGTACGCACACTGGGGCTGGCGCAAGGCCGCCCAACTACGCAACGCCTTACCCCACGCCCCCCTCTTCGACGTCCTGACCCTGCCGCTTCCCCTCCACCCACCGGACGCGTCGCTCCAACAAAGATGATCGGACGGTGCGAGAAGCAGGTCCGGTGTCGCGGAGCCGATCACCTGAGCGTGTGGTGCAACCCGTCGGCCAGAGGGCCCAGTGACAAAGCGGGCAGGTACGTGAGACCCCCAACGATCAGTGCCACGCCGACGGTCATGAGTGCGAAGGCGGGCCCATGGCTGCGCAGCGTGCCGATGGTCGTGGTGCCGCGCTGCTGCCCTGCCAGGCTTCCCGCCAGAGCGATGACGAAGATGATCGGGAGATAGCGGCCGATCAGCATGGTGATCGCGAGGGCGGTGCTGAAGAAGGCCGTGTCGCCGTTCAAACCGCCGAACGCGCTTCCGTTGCCGTTGGCGGTGCTGGTGAATGCGTACACGACCTCAGACAAGCCATGCGCGCCGGTGTTGCCCATCGCCGCGCGTCCGTTCGATGAGCCGATGGCCAGGGCGGAGCCAACGAGGACCGCGACCGGAGTGGCGAGTTGGTAGAGCACCACCAACTTGATCTCCCTGGAGCCGATCCGCTTCCCGAGGTACTCAGGGGTACGCCCGATCATGAGCCCGCCCAGGAAGACCGCGACCAGCGAGATGATCAGCAGTCCGTACAGGCCGCTTCCGCAGCCGCCTGGGCTCACCTCACCGAGCATCATGATCGCCATCAAGACCCCGCCGCCGAGGCTGGTGAAACTGTCATAGCCAGAGTTGGACGCCCCGTCGGCGCTGGCGGTCGCCGCGACACCGAAGGTCGCACCTCCCATCACGCCGAACCGGGTCTCCTTGCCCTCGGTCGCCGCACCCACCGCGGTGGGGACGGTTCCGTGGTGGGCGTTCTCCGCCGCCGCGGCGCCGACAAGCGCGAGCAGGAACAGAGTTCCGGCCACGGCCAGCAGCGTCCAGCCTTGACGTCGATCATCGACCAGGCGGCCGAACATGCGGATGAACCCGGTGGGGATCAGCAGCATCAGCACGATCTCGATCACGTTGGTGACGGATGTCGGGTTCTCGAACGGATGAGCGCTGCTCACGCCGAAGAACCCTCCGCCGTCACCGGACATCAGCTTGATCGACTCCCATGAGGCGACCGGACCCCCCAGGATCGGCTGCCGACTGCCGGTGAGGGTGGTGACCGTTGTGCGAATGCCTTCGAGGTTCTGGATGACGCCGAGAGCCACGAACACGATGGCGAACAGCAAGGACAGCGGCAGCAGGATACGGGTGACGCTCCGGATGACGTCGACCCAGAAATTCCCGATCCGGTCCGTGCGGCGGCGGATCAACCCGCGGGTCAGCGCAAGGCCGGCGGCCATCCCCACGGCGGCGCTCGCGAACGCCTGCACCCCCAGACCCGCCGCCAGTGCGAAGTGGCCCAGTGCCGACTCGCCCGAATAGTTCTGCCAGCTCGTGTTGGTGGTGAAGCTGACCGCCGTGTTGAACGCCAGAGCAGGAGACAGACCGGCGTGGCCGACGGACAGCGGCAGTTCGGCCTGGAGCCGAAGGAGCACGTACAGCAGCAGGACACCGGTGCCCGAGAAGGCCAGCAACGCCGTCAGATAATGGATCCAGCGCTGATCGACCTGGGGGTCGATCCCGCAGAGCCGGTAGATCACCTTCTCGGCACGCCAGTGCCGAGAGTCGGTGTAGACGCGCGCCATGTAGTCGCCGAGCGGTATGTGGAGCGCGACCAGAACCATGAGGATGAACGCGGCCTGCAGCCAGCCGCTCATCGCACCATCCCCAGGTCCCGGTCAGGTGCGTGGACAGCCGCTCTGCGCGCCCCGGGCGCGATACGAACACTCAGCGACATCAAATACCCCTCGCAAAGTTGATCTGTCCAACGAGGGAGAAGTAGTCGGCGTTGTCGCGACCTGTGACATGCACCCGTGGACATTGCCCCACATCAACAGGCCGGGCCTGCGGTAACCCTACATCCGCAGGCGTTTACGAAGAGCTACTTTGCACTTGGTCTCGCCGACCTGAGCGGAGGGCTTACTCGGCGGCCGTGTCGAAATTCTGCTCCACAGGATTCGCTCGTACTCCTCTCGTGCGGTTCCCGGCCACCTGCACCCACCGGCCCGCACCGGTCATGCCGGGACGGGGAGAACAGCCTCGACCACGGTGCCGCCGTACTCGCCGTCACGGATCGAGCAGGTGCCGCCCACCTCGGCAGCCCGTTCGCGCATCGTCGACAGGCCGGAGCCCGAGCCCCGAGCCGGCGCGCCGACGCCCACCCCGTCGTCGGTGACCCGCACCCGCAGGTCGCCCGCCCGCTCCAGCGCCACGGTGATGACCTCCGCACCGGAATGACGTCGGGCATTGGTCAGCGCCTCCTGCACGATCCGGTACGCCGCGACCTCCACCGCGGGTGGCAGCCCCGCCAGGCTCCCCCCGACGGTGACCGGCACCTCCACCGCCAGCCGCCGGATCGACTGCTCCAGCCCGACCGCGTCCAGCGTGCGGGGCCGGAGGCCCTGCACCAGCTCCCGCATCTCCCCGTTCACGGCGTCCATCCCCACCCGGAGATCGGACAGCAGCTGATAGGCCAGATCGGGGGAGTGTCTCAGGGATCGCCGCGCCGCCTCCAGCCCGATCGTTATCCCGGTCAACCGGCCCCCCAGCCCGTCGTGCAGGTCCCGGTGCAGCCGCCGCCGCTCCTCCTCCCGCGCCCCGGCCGCCCGTTCCCATGAGCGCCGCAGGTCATGAGCCATCTGTACGGCATGCGCGACGTCGGCGACGATCGGCACCAGGACGGCCAGCATCCGCCGCTCGTACGCCCGGGGGAAGCGCCGCGCCCCGGGCGGGCCGAGGAGCAGCGTCCCGGCGGGTTCACCGTGCCACACCAGGGGGACCTTGCGAGGGTCGTCCCCGAGCTCGCCGACGACGTGGCTCTCCTCGGTCTCGACCGCCGCCCCGGTCACCGCCAGGCCGTCGGCCACCGCCCGCACCGCCGCCTCCAGCGCCTGGGCGGGACCGGCGTGCTGGATCTGCCGCCGCAGGGCTTCGGCGTGCACCCGGGGGTCGCCGCTCCTGCCGTACAGGAGCCGGTCGAGCAGGCGCTGCAGGCGCCGCTGGACGGGCAGGAACGACAGACCCGCGAAGATCGCCGCGACCACGCCGAAGAGCTCGCCGTAGTCGGCCAGGAAGAGCCCGGTGAGCGCGCCGACGGCCAGGTACGCCGCGGCGACGAAGACCACCAGGGCGCCGCCGACCAGGGCCCGGCTGACAAGCGTGTCGATCGAGTAGAGCCGGTAGCGGAGTACGGCGATGGCCACCGCGATCGGCACGGCCGCCTCGCCGATGGTGTCCAGCCAGAGGTAGTCCCAGCCGAGGATCTCGTTGAAGGCGAGGTTGTCGAACGCCACGACGGGCGCCAGCCAGGCGATCTGCCGCCGCACGTCCGGGTCGGCGCGCCAGAACCGGATGAGCAGCACGAGCAGGCTCACCCAGAGCAGCGGCCCGCAGATCGCGGCGGACACCTGGTACAGGCTCGCGAGCGGCCCGGCGGACTCGTGCAGCCGCGGGATGGCGATCACCAGCAGGAGCAGCTGCCACGAGATCAGCGCCAGGTAGACCCAGCGCCATCGGGGCCGCAGCAGGCCGGCGTCCGGATGCGCGAGCGGCAGCATGAGCGCCGTGCAGGTGGTGACGGCGCTACGGAAACAGAGGAGCCAGTAGAGCGGCGGCGGGAGCGGCACCGCCCCCTGCCCGTACACCTCGTACAGGGAGATGGCGAGCGTCACCCAGCCGTTGGCCGCCCCGACCAGCAGGAGCAGCCAGCCGACGATCAGCCCGGGACGGCGCAGCACGATCAGCATGCCCAGCGGGGTGCTGAGCAGTGCCTGGACGCGGGCGGTGTCGCCGATACCGGGCGGCCGGGGGTTGATCGCGAGCTCGATGACCACGTGCGCGGCCAGCGCCGCGAGGCCGAGCGTGCCCAGGGACAGGGCCGCGACCCGCACCGCGTAGCCCGCTTTCCGCCCCATGGATCCCCCCAGTAGGGGATTCTGGGGCCTGTGCCGACCTGTCAGCAAACTCTGACGACCAGGTCAGGCCCCGAGTGGCGATCTTCGGCCGGCGGCAGTGACGAAACGCCTGGTAATCCGTGCCGCCCGGGTTCCTGCGCGACCACTTCCGGCACATGGGGGAGATCGCCGTCCGCCAGGACTCCGGATTGGATCGTCTCCCCCGGCATCGCACGATTCCGAGCGGCTATTCCTGGTCCCAGGTGACCTCGAGCCGGTGCACGCCATAGATGTTCATGTTGTGGCGCAACGGAACGTCCTCGGCCGGGACGGCCAGGCGGAGGGTCGGGAACCGGCCGAACAGCGCGGGCAGCGCGACCCGCATCTCGACTCGGGCCAGCTGCTGGCCGAGGCACTGGTGGATGCCGTGGCCGAAGGCCAGATGCCCGGTGGCCTGCCTGCTCAGGTCGAGGGTGTCCGGGTCGGGGAACTTCTCCGGGTCGCGGTTGGCGGTCTGGACCGCGAGGGTGACCGTCTCGCCCGCCCTGATCAGGTGTCCGTCCAGCTCGACGTCCTCCAACGCCGCCCGGACGTTGGTGTGCGTGATGGTCAGGTAGCGCAGCAGTTCCTCCACCGCCCGGTCGACGCCGCTCGGGTCGGCGCGCAGTGCGGCGAGCTGGTCCGGGTGGTTCAGCAGGGCGAAGGTGCCGAGCGCGATCATGTTGGCGGTGGTGTCGAGCCCGGCACCGAGCAGGAACGCGCCGAGGCCGGCGACCTCCTCGTCGCTCAGGTCGCTCGCGGTCAGCTCGCTGAGCACGTCGTCGGTGGGGTTCGCGCGTTTGGCCTGCACCAGTCCACGCACGTACTCCTGCAGCGCGTTCCAGGCCGCGTACATCTCCTCCTGGGAGATGTACGAGGAGGTCAGCGCCTTCGCGTGACGGTTGAAGGTCGCGCGGTCCTCGTACGGCACGCCGAGCAGTTCGCAGATCATCATCGCCGGGACGGGGTGGGCGAACGCCTCGACCAGATCCACGGACGGGCCGTGGTCCTCCATGGCGTCCAAGTGCTCGGCGGTGATCTGCTCGACGCGTTCGGTGAGCACCCGCATCCGGCGAACGGTGAACCTGCCGGTGAGCAGCCTGCGGTAGCGGGTGTGCTCGGGCGCGTCGATCCCGGTGAGATCGCCGACCGGCGCGGGCGGAAACTCGGTGACGCCCGGAATCGGCAGCGGGAAGTGCATGAGCTCGTACCGGGAGCTGAACCGGGTGTCGGCCAGGACCGCGCGAGTCAAGGCATGGCCGGTGACCAGCCGGCCGACGTGCCCGTCGGGATAGGTCATCCTGGTGATCGGGTTCGCCTCACGGATCCGGCCCAGTTCCTGTGGCGGATCGAACGGACACCCCTCGGGGCGGGTGATGGGCAGCGAGTCGACCGGCGAAATCCGTTGGTGCTGCATCGTTTCCCCTTGGCTCAAGTGCGGCTTAGCGGGTGGACTCGCGGTTGAACAGCTTCTTCGACCAGAGGTAGCCGCCGAGCGCGATGACGACGCACCAGCCGACCGCGATGACGGCGTTGTTCCCGATCGGCGTGCCCATCAGCAGGCCGCGCAGGGTCTCGATGAGCGGCGTGAACGGCTGGTACTCGGCGAACCAGCGCAGCACGGTGGGCATCGAGTCGGTCGGGACGAACCCGCTGCCCAGGAACGGCAGCAGCAGCAGCGGCATACCGACGTTGCTGGAGGACTCGACGGTCTTGCTGGCCAGGCCGAACGCGACCGACAGCCAGATGAAGGCGAAGGCCATCATCACCAGGACACCGATGAGGGCGAGCCAGTCGCCGGGCCCCGCCGACGGCCGGAAGCCGATGAGCAGCGCGACGCCGACGACCGCCGCGATGCTGAGCATCGTCTGGATGAGGCTGCCGATGACGTGCCCGGTCAGGACGGACACCCGGGCGATGGCCATGGTGCGAAACCGGTCGACGATGCCCTCGGTCATGTCCATGGCGATCGAGATGGTGGTGCCCTGGACCGCGGCGGTGATCGTCATCAGGATGATCGCGGGGGTGACGTAGTTGACGTACTCCGCACGTCCGCCGGAGACGCCGCCGAGCCCGGCGCCGAGCGTGCCGCCGAAGACGTAGACGAACAGCAGCAGGAAGACGATCGGCATGCCGATGAGCTGCAGTGTCATGGACGGGTAGCGCACCATGCGCTTGAGGTTGCGGCGAAGCATCGTCGCCGAGTCGGTCAGGGCGTGCGACACGGTGCTCATCGTGCGGTCACCTTCTCCTTGTTGCCGGTGAGAGCGAGGAAGACATCGTCGAGGTCGGGGGTGTGCACGCTCAGCGAGTCCACCTCGACCGCGTTCTGGTCAAGCCGGTCGAGCAGCGCCTTCAGCGACCTGAGGCTGCCGTCGTGCGGTACGCGCAGGGCGAGCGTGTCGCTGTCGCGAGACGCCTGGTCCACGACGCGCGCGGCGGATTCGAGGTCGCGCTCGTCGGCGAACCGCAGCAGGACGTGGCCGCCGGGAATGCGCCGCTTGAGCTCGTCCGCGGTGCCCTCGGCGACGATCTTCCCGTGGTCGAGCACCGCGATCCGGTCGGCGAGCTCGTCGGCCTCCTCCAGGTACTGGGTGGTGAGGAAGATGGTGACGCCACCCGCCACGAGCTCCCGCACGATCTGCCACATGGCGCGGCGGCTGCGCGGGTCCAGCCCGGTGGTCGGCTCGTCGAGGAAGATCACCTGCGGTGAGCCGACCAGCGTCATCGCGAGGTCGAGCCGCCGCCGCATCCCGCCGGAGTAGGTCGCCGCCGTCTTGTTGGCCGCATCGGCGAGGTCGAACTGTTCGAGCAGCCGGGCGGTCCTGCGCCTGCCCGCCTTGCGGCCCAGGTGGTGCAGATCCGCCATCAGGGTCAGGTTCTCCTGACCGGTCAGCAGGTTGTCGACCGCCGAGAACTGGCCGGTGACGCCGATCGCGGCACGCACCGCGTCCGGCTCGGCGAACAGGTCGTGACCCGCGATCCGCGCGCTGCCCCCGTCGGCGCGGATCAGGGTGGACAAGATCTTGACTGTGGTGGTCTTGCCGGCGCCGTTGGCGCCGAGCAACGAGAAAACGGTGCCACGCGGGACGTTCAGGTCGACGCCGTCGAGCACGACGTGCTCGCCGTAGGACCGGCGCAGTCCGGTCGCCGTGATCGCGGATTGGGATGGCATGGTCATTGTGAACCCCTTTCGAGATCTGGTCAGGAACGGCGGACGGTGATGTCGCCGAACGACGTGTGCGCGCGGACTTCGACGGTCTGCTCGGACTTCTCCGGTGCTTGGCCGAGGCCGTCCAGCGAGTTCTCCACCCGCCCGTACGAGGTGTTCAGGTCGAGCCATGCGGCGGTGCCGGCGGCGACACCGATTTCGAGGTGGCCGGTCGAGGTGTGCAGCGTGACGGTGTCGCGTGTGACCTGGCCGATGCGAATGGTTCCGTTGGAGGTCTTGGCGTCCACCATGGCGTCGGCCCGGTCGACGGAGATGTCGCCGTTGGCCGAGCGCACCCGCAGTTCGCCGGTGACGGTGCCGATGTCGGTGTTGCCGTTGGAGTTCTTGATGACGGCGGTGCCGCCGATCTCGCCGATGTGCACGCGCCCGGTGCTGGTGGAGACATCGGCGTTACCCGCGACCGCTTCGACGGTGATGTCACCACCGGTGGTGTCCAGTCGAAGCGGCCCGGTCCCATCGAGGCGGAAATGCCCGACCGACGCCTTGAGCCGGCACTCCCCCAGCGTGCCGACGCCGCGCAGGTCGGCCACCGACAGGTCCGCGTGCACGTGCGAGCCGGTGGGAAGTTCGATCAGCACGTCGACCGACCTGGTCTTCTTGGAGAAGTCGAGCATGCGGGCCTTCGGCCCACGGACCGTCAACGTGCCGTTGGCGTACTCGACACGCGTCTTCTGCGCGGCGTCCACATCGGACTCGTCGAACTCGTCGCTCGGCCGCACCTCGACGACGGTGTCGGTCCGGTCGCTCGCGATGATCTGCACGTCACCGACGGAGAGCTCGATCGTGGCGGAAATCGGTTCAGGCGTGGCGAAAACCGGCATGGCTATCCCCTCAGAATGAGTCGGAAGAACATCCCCGCTGGTCGGAGATGTACGAAGAAAGTGGTTCCGGGTGTCGGCGTGGGCTAGCGGGCCCAGCCGGTGTAACGCTGCGCGTTGCGCTTGCCGCGCCGGTCGGAGCCGTGGTCGCTCTCCGGGGCACGCAGCGCGGTCGAGGCGGCCCGCACCAGCCAGGCGTTGAGCGAGCGACCTTCCTTGCCCGCCGCCTCCTCGATCGCGGCCTTGAGCTGTTCCGGGAGGCGGACGTTGATCCGTGCCACTGGGCCGTCCTCGAAACTCGCCGCGGCGTCATCGGCCGACACCGCGCCCGGATCCGGGGTGTCGGCGAGTGGCTGCTCGGCCTGCCGAACCGTCACGACGAAGTCCGGGTCGCGTCCACGCAGGTGCACCTGGACCGAACCGGGGGCCAGGTCTCGGGTGATCTCGTCGGCGGCCGCCGACAACGCCTCGAGCAGGGTGAGCCGGATCGCCGACTCCATCGACACGGTCAACCGTTCGATCAGCGCGCTGGCGTCGCCATCACCGGTCTCGACGGCGGTCAGCAGTTCGCGACCGAGGGAGGCCACATACGGGGTCAGGTTCATGGCATCACTATGGCACACCATGGTGCCATCAGCAAGCCATATTGGCTCAGATTGGCACCACTCTGGCTCAGACTGGATGTTCAACCGATCACGACACGACAGACCGACCCCGGAACTCGCACGTCAACTGCTGGAAAGCGGGGCTCCGCGAGAAGTCAGGTGTGAGTGAAGCACTTGCCGCTTGGCGACGCGGGCGTGACGGATAAACCTGGTGCGGCCGTGCCCTGCCGTCCAGCACGATGAGGTGATGAACGATCTGTCTGAACGGAGTGTGGACCGGTCGGCGTCCGCCCCCTGGCTCGACCGGATCCTGCGCGAGGGTGCCACCCCCGGGTTGCTGAGCGCCCTGGTCGAACGGCTCTCGCCGACCGACCTGCAGACGCTGCTACTGGAGGTCTACCGCCGCCGCGCCGCCGCCGTGACACCGGGTGGCCTGCTGCGGGCCTACGAGCGCAACCGTTTCACCGCGCCGTCGGCGCTGGACGCGGGCGAGCTGGCGCGCCTGGACGCGCTCGTGCACGGACGGCTGGCCCGGCATGGTTTCACCGGGCTGGCGCTGTCACCACTCTGCCCGCTGGGTACCAACTCGGCGGTGGCGACCGTGGACCAGCGCAAGGTGGTCACCACCGTCCGCAACACCGAGGTCGTCGCGGACGCCACCAACGTCCTGGCCCTGGAATGCGCGGTACGCCGCCGGGAGTCGCTGCGGGCCGCCCCTCGGTCACGCCAACGGGTTCGGCTCGCCGCCGTCCATCGGGTGGTGCGCGCCCAGGCCTTCGCCGGGCCTGGCATGTCCGCGCACTTCGCGCTGCTGGCGCTGTGCACCGCCGGTCGCGCCGAGGGGTCGTTCACCTTCGAGACGGCGGCGCTGGCCGAGCAGATCGGCGTCCACCTCGACGTCCTGCGCGGTGCCCGCGAACTCGGCTACCAGATCTCCGCCGTACGGGTGCTCCTCACCGACCTGACCGAGGGACGGCATCGCCAGGCCCTACACGAACACGTCCTGAACCGGCTCGCACCGGCGCATCCCGACACCACGTTCGCCTTCGACGACGACCGGGTGAGCGGCCGCGGCTACTACAGCGGCGCCTGCTTCGAGATCCGCGCCGCCACCCCCACCGGGGACGACCACAGCCTCGGCGACGGCGGATTCACCACCTGGACCGCCGACCTCCTCAGCGACGCCAAGGAACGCCTGCTCATCAGCGGCCTCGGCCTAGAACGCCTCTGCGGCCTGTTCCACCAGCACGCCGGATAGCCGCGATCGCCTTCCTGAGATCCCCGCATACGAGACACAGGCCGGTACGGCGCGGCTGAATCGCTCGCGGACGGCTTCCAGGACGAGATCGCGATGACAGCGATGTTCGTCGGCCTCGAAGCACATGACCGCTACCGCCTGCCGCCGGGCTGCTTCCGCGATTCGGTCCAGGCATTCACCCGCGTCAGCGTTGACGAGCCGTCCGGCGGTCAGGTCAGGGCCAGTAGCCGGTCGCACTCCTGTAGCAGGCGTTGGCGGAGTGGAGCGGAGCGTTCGGTGAAGGCGCGCTGGGCGGTCACGTACTCCGCGCGGCCTTCGGCGGTCTCCACCTGGATCGGCCGGTAACCCAGGGCGCCCAGATCGTACGGGCTGGCCCGCATGTCCACGGTCCTGATGTCGCGGGCGAGCGCGAAGCAGTCGGCGACCAGCTCGCTGCCGATCAGCGGCGACAGCTTGTAGGCCCACTTGTAGAGGTCCATGTTGGCGTGCAGGCAACCCGGCTGCTCCAGTTCCCGCTGGCGTTCGCGGGTCGGCTGGATCACGTTGAGCGGGCGGGCGGGGGCGGTGAAGAAACGGAACGCGTCGAAGTGGCCGCACCGCACTCCGCGCTGGTCGACGATCTCCTCGATCCGCTCGGGGGAGAGCCGGAGCGGGAAGGAGGAGTGCCGGATCTCCGCCTCCGGCGTCCGGTAGACCATCGCCCACTCGTGCATCCCGAAGCAGCCCAGATAGGGCGGACGGCTCGCGGTGGCGGCCAGCAGCTCCCTCGTCCAGCCGATCGCTGCCGCGCGCTGCGGCAGGACCAGCTCAAGGTCCAGTACGGCGCCTTCCGCGCGGTCGCGGTAGTTCGGCCCGAAGGAACTCGCCCCCGCCAGGATCACCTCGGCCCCCGGATGCCATCGCAGCAGGCGTCCGGGCCGGAAGCTGTAGTAGGTGAACAGGAAGTCCTCGACCGGGTGGGCGACCCGCTCCCGGCCGCGGCGCAGATGCGGCTCGACCCAGGCCCCGACCCGGTCCCGATGCGCCGAGGCCCGGCCCCGCCACTCCCGCTCGCTCAGCACTTCCACCCCAGCATGGTAGGAAGCGCCGGCCGGTAAGTGGTAAACGGAGACTCTTCCCTCCCCGCAGTCGTAGATCATGGTTTGGCGGGGTCTGCCGCTCTCGCCCCGGAACCGGCGCCTGACTCCCACAGGTCAGTCGTACCGGATGGACCGTCGCAGCCCGCACGGCCCGGAGCCGCCCGCCTCCTGACCTGATGCGGTCTCGAATCCGACCTGTCGCGGGCGAGAGCCGCTGTGGCCTCGCCCGCGACAGGCCGCCGCCGACGGCCCCGTTACGGGCGCGGGTCGGCCCTCGCCTCGCCGGTGTCCGTACCGACGTCGGGGAACGAGTGATGTTCGTGGGCGACGATCCAGCGGCCGTGCTCCTTGCGCAGGCCGAGCGTGAGCCTCAGGCGGTTCTCAGGCCGGTCGGCGAGATCCTCCCGCGTTCCGCAGCGCAGCAGGGCGTGCGCGTAGGCGATGTCGTCACCGGCGGTGACGTCCAGCGAGTCGATCTGGAACAGGGCTCCCTGTCTCTGCCAGTCGAAGAAGGGCGGCCACGACTCGCGGTAGGCGTCGATACCGCGTACACCCTCGTACGGTGGCGGCACGTCGAACATCACGATGTCCTCAGAGTGGTCCGCGAGGACGCCGCTCATGTCGCCCCTGTGGACCGCCTCGGCCCAGTTCTCGACCAGAATCCGGATCTGTTCCTCGTCAGCAGGCATTCTTCGGCCCGGTCCTTTCCGGTTGGTGATCCCGTCAGGACTACAACCCGCGCCGACCCGGAAAGTCATCGCGCGCCGCCGGATCGCCCTCAGCCAATCGGCCGAAACCGGTCAGCCGGGCAGCTCCGCCGGGAGGCCGAACACCGGAAACTCCGCGTCCAGGAAGGCGACCACCTCGGCGACCCTCGTACCGTTCAGGACGAGAAGATCCAGGCCCGCCGCGACGTGAACGCCCCTGTCCTCGTCCCACAGGTAGGTGCCGAACGCGAGCTGCCCGTTCGCCCGCGTCGGCAGGAAGCGCCACCGCCGGTTCGACATCGCCTCGGCCAGGAACGTCCGGATGCCGTCGTGGCCCTCGTACCAGGCCGTCAACGGTGGCATCGAGTACCTCGCGTCGTCTGTCAGCATCGCCACGACGGCCTCGATGTCCCCGGCCTCCCACGCGGCCGCGTACCGCCGGGCCACTTCCCGCCGCGTCGTCTCGCCCATCGCGTCCAGGGTTGCCCGCTGGGTGGTCGCCGGAAGCAGGCCGTCGAGGACCTTTCTGGCCCGTTGCAGCGCGCTGTTGACCGCCGCGACCGTGGTGTCCAGCAGGTCGGCGACCTCGCGGGCCGCGAACCCGAGAACGTCGCGCAGCAGCAGGACAGCTCGCTGCAGGGCCGACAGGTGCTGCAGCGAGGCGACGAACGCGAGCTCCACGCTCTCCAGAACCACCACTCGAGCCTCCGGGCTCAGCTCCGCCGTCCAGCTCAGCCGGTGGTCGGGGTAGGGTTCGAGCCACATCGCCTCGACCGACGGCGTGCCCTCCGGGCTCAGATCGGTGGGAAGCTCGCGGCGCCCCCTGCGCTCGATCAGGGTCAGGCACCTGTTGGTCGCGATCCGGTACAGCCACGGCCGGATCGACCCCCGGTCCTCGAACCGCTCCAGGCTGTTCCAAGCCCGGACCAGGGTCTCCTGTACGGCGTCCTCGGCGTCATGGACGGACCCCAGCATCAGGTAGCAGTGCGCGTGCAGCTGATCCCGCAGCGGTCCGACCAGACGTCCGAAGGCGTCGCCGTCACCGGCCTGGGCCGCGATCAGGAGTTCCGCCGCGGTGGACCTGTCCGTCCAGCCGTGATTCATCCGCGCTGATCCCCCGTTCTGGCCCACCGGAGCCAGGGTATGGCAGGAAAACCAAGGTGGAGTGGTGTGATCGCAGCCGACAATCCGCCCCTGAGAACCAGACCGGGAACTCACCGCCTTCACAGGGATCATGTGTCTCCCCGCCTTCTGGTTCAGCGTTATCTAGCGAGGAACCCCGGGCGTTCATGCCCGGGAGGAATCGCTTCCCGGTCCTGGGGTTGTGAACGTCTGGTCGTTAGTCCGGGCGTTTCTGGTTTTCGATGTACTC